>CAYSHC010000034.1:0-33087 GCA_964430855.1 uncultured Vicinamibacteraceae bacterium | reverse complement strand
CTGCTGGCGTCGCGCGGCCTGCGGCCCGCCGAGCTCTACGAAGCCCGCGCCGACTGAGGCAGGGACGGCTGCGGCAGGGACCTATGGTAGGGGCGGCTCTCCGAGCCGTCCTACAGGCTCTCCGAGCCGTCCTACAACTCCCGCCGTCCCTCGAGCGCCCGCGTCATCGTCACCTCGTCGGCGTACTCGAGGTCGCTGCCGACGGGCACGCCCATGCCGATGCGCGTCACCTTCACGCCGAGCGGCTTGAGGAGCTTCGCGAGGTAGATGGCAGTGGCCTCGCCCTCCACCGTCGGGTTGGTGGCGAGGATGATCTCGTCGACGTTGCCGCTGCCCACGCGCGCGAGCAGGCCCTTGATGCGCAGCGCGTCGGGCCCGATGCCCTGCAGCGGTGAGAGCGTGCCCATCAGCACGTGGTACGCGCCGTTGTAGTCGCGCGTCTTCTCGATGGCCTCGACGTTGGCCGGCTCCTCCACCACGCAGATCACCCGCTGGTTCCGGCCGGGGTGCGTGCAGTACACGCACGGGTCCACGTCGGTGATGTTGCTGCAGATCGAGCAGTGCTGCACCCGCTCCTTGACGTCGCGCAGCGCCTCGGCGAGGCGCTCGGCGTCCTCGCGCGGGGCCTTCAGCACGTGGAAGGCGAGCCGCTGGGCGGTCTTCGGGCCGATGCCGGGCAGCTTCTGGAGTTGCTCGATCAGGCGGCGGAGGGAATCTGGATACGGCAAGGTGCGTGCAGCCCGGGAGGTCCTACATGCCCGGCAGCTTGAGCCCGCCCATCATGCCGCTCATCTTCGCGCTGATGGCCTCGTCGGCCTTGCGCTGCGCGTCGTTGACGGCGGCGAGGATGAGGTCCTGGAGCATCTCGACGTCCTGGGGGTTGACCACTTCAGGATCGATCTTGATCGAGAGCAGCTGCTTGGCGCCGTTGACGGTGACGGTGACCATGCCGCCACCGGCGGAGGCCTCGATCGTGGTCTCGGCCAGCTGACGCTGCATCGTCGCCTGCATCTGCTGCGCCTGCTTCATGAGTCGGTTGATGTCCATCGGAGTCCTTTCGTCGCGCGCGGCTCAGCCGAGCTGTTCCACGTCACGGATGTCTGCCGGAAAGACGTCAAGCAGGGCCTGCACGGCCTCGCTCTGCATCGCCTGCTGGCGGAGCTGGTCGGCGCCCGGCTGCTCGGCCCGGGCCGCCGCTGCTGGCGCCGTCGCCACGACGCGCGTGTCGACGCGCAGGCGCCGGCCGCAGGTCGAGGCGACGATGTCCTCGATCCATGCCCGCCGCGCCTCGACGCGCTGCTGCTCGAAGTTGCCGCCGAGCGAGATCACCAGGCGATTGCCGTCGGCCTCGAAGCGCGCCCGCGCGAGCGCGGTGCCGAAGAAGATCCTGTTGCTCTTGCGCAGCGCCTCGACGATCGCGTCGACGTCGACAGGGCCGGCGGATTCCGGACCGGCCGATGCCGCGGCGGCAGCCGCAGGTGCGGGTGCGGGTGGCGGAGGCGGTGCCGCTGCTGCTGGCGGCTCGGGCGTCGGCGCCGCGGCGCCCGACGGACGCGGCACACCGCCGGTCGCCGGACGCGGGATCGACACGCGCCCCGCAGGCGCGCCGCCCCGGTTCGCCGGCATGCTCCCACCCGCGGGGCCGCCGCCGAGCGCGGCGATGACGTCGGCCAGCGGCTGGAGCTGCCCGAGGTGGATCCACTTCAGCAGCGCCATCTCGAGGTGGTAGCGCGGCTGCGACGCGAACCGGATGTCCTGCTCCGCCTTCGCGAGCACATCGAACCCGCGCAACAGGTCTTCGCGCGAGAACCGCGCCGCCAGCGCCGACAGCCGCTCCGCGTCGGGTGCGAGGTCGACATCGGACAGTCGGGACGGATCGATGCGCACGACCATCAGGTCGCGGACGAGCGCCGTCAGCTCGCGGCAGACGAGCTTCAGGTCCTGTCCGCCTTCGACGAGCCGGCCCACGATGGCGAACACGTCGGCGGCGCGTCGGTCGGCGACGATCTCGGCGATGTCGAGCAGCGCATCCCGCGCGATGAGGCCGAGCACGGTCGAGACGTCGGCGGCCGTCACGTGCCCGCCCGAGAACGCGATCACCTGGTCGAACGCGCTCAGGGCATCGCGCATGCTGCCTTCGGCCGCCCGCGCGATCAGCATGAGGGCCTCGCGGTCGACGGTGAGCTGCTCCTCGGCGGCGATCCTGGCCAGCTGGTCGGCGACGACCTGCGTGCCGATGGTGCGGAACTCGAACTCCTGCGCGCGCGACCGGATCGTCTCGGGGATCTTGTGCAGCTCCGTCGTCGCCATCATGAAGACGACGTGCGGCGGGGGCTCCTCGATCGACTTGAGCAAGGCGTTGAACGACGAGTTCGAGAGCATGTGCACCTCGTCGATGATGAACACCTTGAAGCGGTCGCGGGCGGGGGCGATGGCAAGGCCGTCGATGACGACCTCGCGGATGTTGTCGATGCCCGTGTTGGACGCGGCGTCGATCTCGATGACGTCGATGTCGCGGCCGGCGGCGATCTCGACGCAGGCATCACAGGTGCCGCAGGGCTCGGGGGTCGGCTGGTCCGCCGAGAGGCAGTTGAGCGCCTTGGCGAGGATGCGCGCGGTCGTCGTCTTGCCGACGCCGCGGGCGCCCGAGAAGATGTAGGCCTGCGCGATGCGCTGGCGCGCGAGCGCGTTGCGCAGCGTCTGCGTGACGCCGACCTGTCCGATGACGGCGTCGAAGTGCTGCGGGCGCCACTTGCGGGCGAGAACCTGATAGGGACGTGCCACGGGAGCGGGTCGGTGGTTCGAACGGGAACTGCGTCGGTGGCCGCCCCCACCGCGACCCGGAGGCCCTGCACACACGGCAGACACCCCTTAGCGCTGCTACCTTCCGGTCCTGACGCGGTTCGAGGGCTGGCGTTGCACAGGCTCCGGACCGCGGTGCGAGCGGCCACTGCCTGAACGGCGAGTGTACTGCGTGTGGGGTCAGGTCTCAAAACCGCCCCCTCGCGGGGTCAGGTCTCGATTCGCACGCGCACGGGGTCAGGTCTCGTCCCAGGCCCCTTCGGGGTCAGGTCTCGCGACCGCCAGCGGGCCGTAGAGCTCCGGACGCCTGAACCGGAAGGTGTACTCGAACCTCGTCCGCGCCTCCACCAGGCGTTCGCGCCGCAGGTCGCCGACGAGCATCGCCGCCGCCTCGCCCTCCGCCTCGACCGTCGCCAGGACGTCGCCTTCGGGCCCGACGATCATCCCGCCCCCAGGGAAGCGCTGCGACACCCCGGCAAACGACACCTCGCCCCGCGTGTTGCACGCGACGCCGAAGACGCCATTCTCCGCGCAGCGCGCCTCGAGCGTCCGCCCCGCCCACGCCGCCCAGCCGGCCGGCGTCACGGGCGGCGGATCGGCGGCAAACGGAAACAGCACGATCTCGGCGCCTCGTACGGCGAGCAGCCGCGTCGATTCCGGCAGGAACGCGTCGAAGCAGATGTTGACGCCAATCCGCCCGAGCGGCGTGTCAGCCACGCCGGGCGGGCCGCCGCCGTTGTAGAGCGGCATCTCGAACAGCGGGACGTGCATCTTGCGCCACGCGCCGAGCAGGCCGTCGGCGCCGACGAGCACGTGCGTGTTGTGGAGCAGGTGCCCGGCATCCTCGAGCAGCCCCGCCGCGACCAGGACGCCATGCCGCCGCGCGGTCGCCGCAAGGGCCCGCACCGCCGGGCCGTCGAGCGGCTCGGCCACGGCCCGCACGCCGCGCAATGCCGCCTGGAGCCACGCCGCGTGGTCGCCCGACGGGTGGTTGGGCACAAACCCCGTCACGCTGAGCTCAGGGAAGAGGACGAGGGCCGCCCCGGCGTCAGCCGCCCGCGCGCACCATGCGTCCAGCCGCTCGAGGTTCGCAGAGGTCTCGCCAGGCCGGCCGTCAAACGCGACGGCCGCCACGCGCACGTAGTCGATCACGCGAGCATTCTAGTCTCGCGGCCGGAGCCCGCCGGCCGCGACGACATCGCTAGAACCCGAGCGCCGCGCCGTCGCCGCGCGGGTCGGCGCCGCCTTCGAGCCTGCCCGTCACCTCGTGGATCCGGATCGCCTGCGCGTGCCCGAACATCTCGTGCCACGCGCCGACGACCTCCACGGGATGCCCGCGGCGCCTCAGCTCCTCGACGACGACGTCAGGCACGCGCGCTTCGAGGAACAGGCTGCTGCTGGCTGCGCCCCACGTGCGGCCCATCAGCCAGCGCGGCGCGTCGATCGCCTGCTGCACGTCATAGCCGAAGTCGACAAGGCGCGTGACGATCGCCGCCTGCGTCTGCGGCTGCCCTTCCCCGCCCATCGTGCCGTAGGCGAGCACCGGGCGCCCGTCGCGCAGCAGCATCGCCGGAACCAGCGTGTGGAAGGTCCGCTTGCCCGGCTCCAGCCTGTTCGGATGCCCGTCGTCGAGCGAGAAGAACGTGCCGCGATTCTGGAGGAGGACGCCCGTGTCGCCGCCGACGACGGCCGCGCCGAACGCGTGGTAGAGGGACTGAATGGCCGAGACGACGAGGCCGTCCTCGTCGGCCGCACAGAAGTACACCGTGTCGCCGCCGGGCGCCCGGCGCCGCGCGGCGCGGCCGTCGAAGCGCACCCCCGGCGCGATCGTGCCCACCGGACACGCGCGCGCCGGGTCGATGAGCGCACGCCGCTCGCCGGCGTACGGCTTCGAAATGAGGTGCCCGACGGGGATATCCACGTACGCAGGGTCGGTCAGCCACTCGTCCCTGTCGGCAAAGGCGACCTTCACGGCCTCGGCCATGTGGTGGTAATAGGCGGCCGTGCCGTCGCCCCACGCGGCGACGTCGAAGCCCTCGAGCAGGTTGAGGATCTGGAGCGCCGCGAAGCCCTGCGTCGGCGGCGGCATCTGGACGACGTCGACGCCCCGGTACGACGACGCGATGGGCGTGACCCAGCGGGCGTGGAAGGCGGCAAAGTCCTCCGCACGCAACGGCGAGCCAGTGCCGGCAAGCGCGTCGCAGATGCGCGTCGGCAGCGTGCCTTCGTAGAACGCGCGCGCGCCATCTGCTGCCACCACCGCAAGCGTCCGCGCAAGGTCCCCCTGCACCAGGCGCGACCCTTCACGCGGCGCCGTCGGCAGGAAGATGCGCGCCGTCTCCGGATACTCCGTGAGCGTCGCGCGTTCGTTCCCCAGCCACCGTGCCAGCGACCGGCTCACCGGCACGCCGTCGCGCGCATGGCGGATCGCCGCGGTGAACAGATCCGTCCAGCGGAGGCGGCCGAAGCGCTCGTGCGCGGCCCGCCAGCCGTCGACGGCGCCAGGCACCGTGAGCGCCGCCAGTGGCCCGCGCGCGGGGATCCCGTCGCGACATCCCCTCTCGCGGTAGTACGCGCGCGTCGCGAGCCGCGCGGCCGGGCCGCTCGCGTCGAGCGCCTGGACGCCATCCACGCCCCGGCCCGCAATCAGCCAGAACCCGTCGCCCCCGAGCCCGGCCATGTGCGGGTACACGACGCACAGGACGGCGTTGGCCACGATCGCCGCGTCCACGGCGCTGCCACCGCGCCGCAGCGCGTCGAGCGCGGCGGCACTCGCCAGCGCGTGGGGCGTCGCCACCATCGCGCGTGACGCGTACGTGGAGCGACGGGCCGATGTGGGCCCGTCGGCTACCCGCATCGTGCGCCCGGCATGTCTGGTAAGCAGACGCTCACACGAAGAGACACGGCGTCAGCGGACCGCCCGCGCACGCGCGGCCTGCGCGACTGCCGCCGGCGCGGCGACGAGCCGCTCCTCCATGCCCAGGGCCGGCGCGGCCGGGTCGTGCACGACGACGGGGTCGCCGAGCACGCCGCTGGCGACGTCGAGGAACGCGGTCCAGTCGAGGTCCTCGACAAAGTGCACGCCCTTGTGGCGTCCGAGCTGCTCCCAGCCCGCCAGAATGCCCGCCGCCACCTGCAGCTGCGTCGCGTTGGTGCCGAGCGCCAGCCCCTTCTCGACAGGCGTGTCGAAGCCGACCCACAACTCGCCGTAGCGCCGGCTGCACACGAGCACGCCCACGCGATCGGAGCCGGTGAGCGCGTCGGTCCACGGCGGGCAGAGGCGGCGGGTCTTCCACTGCCCGATGCTGCGCCTGTCGGGATGCGCGGCCAGCGCGCGGCGCGCCACGGCCGGCAACCTGTAGATGAAGCCGATCTCCACCGTGGGAAAGTAGCGGGCCAGCGTCGCGATCTCCTCGTGCGGCACCGCCATCCCCTCGATGACGCGATCACCGCAGCGGGCTCGGTACCAGTGGTCGGTGGGCTCGTGACCCAGGCTGACGACCTGGCCGTCGCGCGCGCAGAAGGCGGCCGGCTCGAACAGCTCCTCGAGGCAGTGGAACGGGCTCCACGTCATCGGAAACACGTCGGTGCCCTCGTCAACCGGGACGAGGTCGGCCGTAGTGTCCTCTTCGGTGATGAGGATGGCCGCCAGGTCGAGCGCCTCGGGCGTGGCGTCCACGCCGGCGCGCGCGGCGAGCTCGTGCATCGCCCTGTAGACGAGGGCGTTCACGATGCCCGGGTTGGCGCCGCTGCCGACAAGGTGACTGCGGCGCTCCAGCCGCGGCGTGCGCGGCGGCAGCAGCCGCGCGATGGCCCGGTCGGTCGGGTACGAGCCGCGCCCGGCCCATTCCTCCACGCTGGTGCACATGAAGTCGGCGCCCAGCTCGTCGCACACGCGCGTGCAGTCCACCGTGTCGATGGACGACACATCGACGACCTGCGTGATGGCGTGTTCGGAGACGAGGCGGGCAAGGTCCTCTGCCGAGGCGATGGAGGTGGGCGGGAGCAGGTCGCCGACGCCCGGGCGGGGCGACCCCGGCCGGGGCGGCAGCCGATCCACGAGCAGGAGCGCATCGAGGCGGTCCAGGACGCGGCGTCCTCCTGCGGTGTGCTCGAGCACCGCCAGCAGCGCCTCGCCCACGCCGCCGTGACAGCCGATGAGGAGGGCGCGGTGGCGGAGGGCCGGTGCGCTCGTCATGGCCATGTCCACCTCGCCGGTTCGGGGAACGGGGGCACTCCTGCCCTGTTGATCCGGGCGGACACGTCGATGACGGCCCGCATCGCTGATGGGGTCGCTAGCCTGGCTATCAGTTTCCTCCTGGTCCCGAAGATAGGGATCTCGCGGAATGTTATCGCACCGGGTCGAGGCGGGCATGCGCCGCCCGCCGGGTCGTCCGCGATCCGACCCGTCGACCTCGACACGTCCCCGGCGCCTTGCGGCTACCGCGTCCCGAGCGTCTTGATCAGCTTGTTGTACGTGCCGAGGACGAGCAGCGGCGCCGGCCACGCGGCCACGAAGCGTCCGACGTCCTTGCGGCCCGCAAGCTCGAACGCGAGCGACGCGGCCATCGCCCCGAGCGCGGTCACCAGGAACCAGTGGGACGGGATCTTCGCCGTCTGCTGCTCGATGAGGCGCGCCAGCTGCCCTTCGGCGTGCTCGGGCCGCACGACGGGCGCCGGAACCGGTTCCAGGGACGCGTCAGCGGCGGGATTGGTCTCGAGTGTCATGCCATCCCGCCATGCAAGTCCGGCACCATTGTTGCTTTCTCGGCAGGCATGGAAGATGACCGTTCCCATGCGGCCGACGGCTCCGGTCCCCTGCTTCAGCGTGACTACTGGGCGGTGCTATCAGGGTGCCGGATGCGCCCGTCCGAGGTGATGACCTGGGTGAGGCAGCACTTCTGCGAGTTGCCGCCACGCGCCCTTGTCGAGTTCACCGCGTCGCAGGGCATGTTGCCCGACGCCGTCGTCGACATCGTGATCCGGCCCGATCAGGCATGCCGCGTGCGCGTGATTCACGAGGACGCGCAGAGCCTCACACTGGGTACGCTCGAGGGACATCCCGAGTCCGGGCGCATCACGTTCGGCGCGTACCGCAATGCCAACGGCGACGTGATCTTCCACATCCGGAGCCGCGCCCGCGCGTCTGACGCTGCGCGCTTCCTCGGCTTCCTCGCCGTCGGCGAGGCGATGCAGACCGAGACGTGGACCGGCTTCATCAACAGCACGGCCCACGGCGTCGGCGCGCGCATCGAGGGCTGCATCCACGCCGACACGGCTGAAGCCGAAGACGCCCCCGAGGACGGCGACGGCGAGTCTGCCCCCACCTACCGCGCGGTGGGCGACTGATGGCCGAGTGGCGCCTCCTGCGCGGATGGACGAGCGACGAGCTCCGCGAACGGCTCGACCGGCTGAGCGGCGCCACGCCCGTGTTCGACGGCCCGGAGGACGCCATGGACGCCGCGCACGGCTGGGGCCACTACCACTCCGACGCGCGCATCGCCACCGCGGCCGACTCCGAGGCGTTCGAGCGGGCCAGGGCGGCCATCGCCAACTACCGGTTCTCCGACCCGGACATCGTCGTGGCGCATTTCGATCCCGACATGCCGCTCCTCGGCCGCGTACAGCTGCTCGAGATCCGCATCTGGGGCCTGCGCTACCTCTGCCCCGTGGTCATCAGCCGCGTGCGCGACGAGCCCGACGCGTACGGCTTCAGGTACGACACCCTTGCCGGGCACATCGAGCACGGGTTCGAGTGGTTCCTGCTCACGCGCGACGGCAACGGCGACATCCGCTTCCGCATCGAGGCGCGGTGGCAGCCGGGCGACCTGCCGAACTGGTGGAGCCGGCTCGGGTTCGCGCTGCTCGCGGAGCGCTACCAGCGCCGGTGGCACGTCCGCGCCCACCAGCGCCTTGCCCTGCTCGCGTGCCACGGCCCGCAACAGCGTCCGCCCACCGACGAGGCCGGCCTCGCCCACCAGGGCGTGGAGGTCACCTTCACGTACTACGACAGACGGAGATCCCGACCATGACGTCCACGACCCTCGGCCCCACCCTCGCGCTCGGCGCCATCACGGGCATGCGCAGCACGTCGGGCCCGACGCTCGTTGCCCTGAGGCAGGCGGGCCCGCTGCGGCGCATCGTGCCGCTGCTGGCGGCCGGCGAGATGATGGCCGACAAGACCGGCCTGCTGGGCGATCGTACCGAGCCGTTGCCGCTCGCGGGCCGCGCCGTGCTGGGCGCCATCGTCGGCGGCGCCGTGGCCCGCGATCGTGGCACGAGCCTGGTGCTGGGCGGAGCGCTCGGCGCCTGTGCCGCCATCGTTGCGGCGCACGTCGCGTGCCGGGTGCGCAAGCGCTTCGCGGACCACGATGTCGCAGGCGGCGTCGTCGAGGACGCGCTGGTCGTCGCCCTTGGCGCGTGGAGCGCCTCGGCACTGCGAATGCCATCATAGGAGCCAGGGACGGCCGCGTCCCCGACGCCCGTCCCGTTCCGGGCAACCCTGGCCCAGGGAGCGTGAACGATGGCGATGACGAGTGCCGAGGATGTTCTCTCGACCGTGCTGCCGCCCGCCGACGCGGCGACGCCGCCGTGCCTGTCGCTCTATCAGCCGACGCACCGGCACTACCCCGAGACACAGCAGAACCCGATCCGCTTCAGGAACCTGGTGAAGTCGCTCGAGTCGTCGCTGCGCAAGAAATACGGCGCCGATGACGTCCGGAGGATGCTCGAACCCTTCCACAGCCTGGGCGCCGACGAGACGTTCTGGACGCACCAGTACGACGGGCTCGCGGTGCTCGCAACGGCGACGATCTTCAGGGTGTACCGCCTGCAGCGGCGCGTGCCCGAGCGCGCCGTCGTGGCCGACAGCTTCCACACCAAGCCGCTGCTGCGCATCCTGCAGTCGGCCGACCGCTTCCACGTGCTCGGCCTGAGCCGCAAGCGGGCGCGGCTGTTTGTCGGCAACCGCGACACGCTCGACGAGGTCGTGCTGCCCGAGTCGTTCCCTGCCAGACTCGAGGCCGTCGTCGGCGATCGCGAACGGCGGGCATCGGAGCTCGCGATGACCGTCGCCGCGGGCGGCGGCCAGGTGTACCAGGGCGCCGGCGAGAAGGACGTCGTGCGCGCCGAGACGGAGCGCTTTTTCCGCGCCGTGGACGAGGCGGTGATCGAGCGGTACTCACGGCCGTCGGGCCTGCCGCTGATCCTGGCCACCCTGCCCGAGCATCACGGGACGTTCCGCCGCCTCAGCCACAACCGCGCGCTGGTCGACGGCGGCATCGACATCCACCCGGACGCGCTGACGGTCGAGGCGCTGCGCGAGCGGGCGTGGGAGGTCGTCGAACCGAGCTATCTCGGCCGGCTCGCGGCGCTGCGCGAGGAGTTCGAGGCCGGACGCAGGAAGGGCCTTGCTTCCGATGACCTCGACGCCGTGGCCGAAGCGGCGGTGATGAGCCGCGTGGGGACGCTGCTCATCGAGGCGGACCGTGAGGTGCCGGGACGAATTGATCCAGCCACCGGGCGCGTCGAACGTGCCGACATCTCGCAGCCCGACGTCGACGACACGCTCGACGACCTGGCCGAGATGGTGCTTGGTGTCGGTGGACGGGTCGTCGTGGTGCCGGGGGCGCGCATGCCCACCGACACCGGGCTGGCGGCCATCTACCGCTTCTAGGGCACGGGGCTGCGCCCGGCGCGCCAGTACGGGCGGACGGGACGGTAACATGCCGCCTCCTTCAGGCTGTCGCAGTCTGGGATGTTCCGGCATTGTACAGCCCGCTATGTCGCGCACACGCCGTCGACGCAGGCGTCGCCGCCCGGGGCCTCGGACGGACGTGGCGTGGAGAGCACCTGCTCGAGGACGCGCACGAGGTCGGATGCCGGCTGGGCGCCCTGCACCGCGTAGCGGCCGTCAATCACGAAGGTCGGCACCGCCGTGATGCCCAGCCGGCGTGCCGCGTCGAAGGCCTCGTCGATCTCGGCCGTGCCTTCGTCGGACGCGAGGTAGTCGCGCGCCCGTGATGCATCGAGCCCGGCGGCCGATGCCGCCGTGGCGAGCTGGTCGAGGTCCGCGACGTCACCGCCATGCTCGAAGTGCAGGGCGAACAGCTCGCCGGCCAGCCTGCGCTGGGCCTCGGCGCCGCCCTCGCGAAGCGCCCACTGGAGCAGGCGATGCGCGGTGCGCGTGTTCACCGCCAGGGCGCGGTCCCAGTCCATCGCGATGCCCTCGTCCGCGGCGGTCCGGCTCACGGCGGACAGCATGCCGCTCGCGCGCGTCCCGTAGCGACGCTCCAGGTACTGAACCAGCGGCGTGGCCGTCGCCGGGGCCGCCGGATCCAGCTGGAACGGCCGAAAGACGACCTCGATGGACACGGTGGCCGGCAGGGCGGCCAGCGCGCGCTGGAGGCGGCGCTCGCCGATGTAGCACCACGGGCAGGCGATGTCCGAGTAGATCTCGACGGTCAGGGGCCGCCTGGCCGTGGCGTCGGTCGTGGCGGTGACCGCGCCGGCTCCGTTGGAATAATTGTTCATTACTGTATTATACAGCACTTCGCGAAACGAAGCGACTGCGGCGCTCGTCGGCATTGCAGGGCGCACCGCGTGGGGTGCGCCGCTCTCCGAGGTACAGCCATGGTTCCCTTGATCGTGCTCGTCGCCGTGACGCTGCTCGCGCGGGCAGCGGGAGCGCTTGGCGTCACGTCGCTCCGCCACTGGCCGGCGGCCACGCGGGCCGGCCTGGCCGTGATGTTTCTCGTCACGGCGTCCGCGCATTTCAACAGCATGCGCGCGGACCTGGTCAGGATGGTGCCGCCCGCCGTGCCCAGTCCCGAGCTGATGGTGACGCTCACGGGCGTGTGCGAGGTGCTCGGCGCCGTCGGCCTCCTCGTTCCGCGCACCCGGCGCCTCGCGGCGCTGGCCCTCATCGTCCTGCTGGTCGCCGTCATGCCGGCCAACGTGTACGCCGCGCTCGCGGAGCTGACGCTGAACGACGCGCCCGTCACGCCGCTGTGGCCGAGGGTGGCGCTCCAGGCGCTCTTCATCGCGGCGCTGTGGTGGGCCGGCGTCCGCGACGACGGGCGGTCCGATGCTCGCGCCGGGTGACGTTACGCTTCTGAACCCGCTCCGGCTTCGGAATACCGAGCGTCCATGGCGTCACGCCACCTGCGGCGCCGCCTGGCGCACCGCTTCGACGTCGATGGTGCCCTCGATGCGGTCGCCCACCATCACGCCGCCCGTCTCGAGCGCCTGGTTCCAGGTGAGGCCGAACTCGCGGCGGTCGACCGACGTCGTCGCACTGAACGCCGCCCGCTCGTTGCCCCACGGGTCCTTCGCCTGTCCCAGCACCTCGACGTCGAGTTCCACCTCGCGCGTCACGCCCTTGATGGTCAGCTCGCCGGCCACCGTCAGCCTGTCGGACGAATCCCTCGTCACCGTCTTCGACGTGAACGTGATCTCCGGAAAGCGCTCGACGTCGAAGAAGTCGGCCGAGCGCAGGTGCGCGTCGCGGTCGGCCACGCTCGCCGTGCCGACGCGAGCGTGAGCACCGACGTGCGTCCGCTGGCCGACGTCGAACGCGAGTACATCACCGCGGTTCTGCGCGCCGTGGACGGCAATCGGCGGCTGGCGGCGAAGAAGCTCGGGATTGGGGAGGCGCGCTTTACCGCAGGCTCAGGAAGTTCGGCGGGACGTGAGGCAGCGTGACGAGGCAGCGAGCAGGTGCGCCCGTGGCTTCGGCAGATGAGCTAGGATTGTGACTCGCAGCCCTTGAAGTGTCTGGTTCCCCTTTCACGTCGCGCAAGCACATGCACCACAAGCGTCGCCGTCCGAAGCACCGCCGTGCCGGGTGTCTCCTGTGCAAGCCGCACAAGCGCGGTGGCCAGTCGAAGCGTGTCCACGTGAAGGGACTCCCTGCGCTGCGCGTGCTGAAGTCCCTCCGGCACGAATGCTGAACTTCGGACCGCGCGTCCGCGTGCCGCCGCTCGCCGGCCGTCACGCGGAGCTGTCATGGCTGCGTGGCCTCTGGGACGAGGCCACCACGCCCGGGCACGTCGCGCCGCGGATGGCCGTGCTCGTCGCCGAGACCGGCCTCGGCAAGTCGCGCATCGTCCAGGAATTCTACAGGCAGCTCGCCGCCGACCCGGCGTGGAACGACGGTTACTGGCCCGACGCCTTCACCGACGGCACGAGCGCGGCGCAGGTGAATCCCGATCTCGCGGGGCACCGTCCCGACGCGCCGCCACGATTCCTCTGGCTGGCGACGCGATGGATCGACCTCGACGCGCGCAACCGCGAGGCGCGTCGCGCGGCGATTACGGACCTGCGCGCCAGGCTGGCCCTGCACGTGCGCGTGGCCATCCAGTCTGCGCCGCTCTGGCGTCGCACGCGTTCTGCCGCGGCACGCATGGTGAAGGAACAGGGGCTCGCGGGTGGGCTCGAGCAGCTCGCCCAGGAAGGCGTCGGCAGGCTGTTCGAGGCGGCAACGGGCGGACTGCCGTTCGGCGGCCTCCTCGTCACGCTGGCGAAGGCCGCGCCCGAGATCGTCAGCGGTCCGTCAAGCCCGGAGGAGTACGCCGCCAGCGCCAGCGCGGACGCGAGCGATGCGCTGCGCGGCGAGCTGGACGAGGTGTTCGGCGGCTTCGGCGGCGGCGGCATCGTGCTGCCAACGGCTCTCTGGCTCGACGATGCCCAGTGGATCGACGACGACACGCTGGCGCTGCTCCACCGCGTGTGGGATCGCGCCGTCGAGCGCTCGTGGCCGCTGCTCGTCATCGTCACGCACTGGGAGCGCGAGTGGCGCCTGCTCGGGTCCGGAGACGAGGACGCGCGCGCACGCTCCCTGCGCCGCTACGACGGTCTGCCGGGCGTGAGCGTGCGGCTCGTCGAGCCGGCCTCGGACGCGGATCTCGGGGCCGTGCTCGACGCGAGCCTGCCGGGATTGACCGTGGCGCAGCGGCAGCTGATGCTCTCGCGCGCCGGCGGCAACTTCCTGACCCTCGTCGAGAACGTCGGCGAGCTGCTGGCGCAGCAGGCGAGCTTCGCGGGCCGGGACGTCCGGGGGCCGCTGTCACGGGCCGGCGAGCGGCGTGTCACCGACTGGGAGTCCGATCGCGAACGGCGCGTCCGTCAGCGTTTCGCGGCCCTCGACGAGCAGTTGCGCGACCTGCTCGGCTGGTCGAGTCACGGAGGACAGCGCTTTCTCCATGCCGTGCTGGCGCGGTTCCTGGCGGCGCGCGAAGGCCGGCCGGACGCCGACGCCAGGACGGCGCTCGAGCCCTGCATCGATCCGCTGGCGATCCTTGCCGAGCCCTCCCCTGCCTTCTTCGAGTTCCGCGACGTCGCCCTGCACCGCGCGGCCCGCGAGCACTTCGACCTGTACCTCGCCGACGACGACGAGCCTGCGCTCGCGGCGGCACTCCGCAGCACGCTGAGCGAGGGGGTGAATGCCTGCTTCGACGCCGTGGGCGCGTTCGTCGAGTGGCGGCGGGAGTTCCTGTCGCCAGAGGACCAGGAGCCCGTCACCATCGGAGAAGACCCACCGCTCCTCTACACGCTCGACGACCTGACACGGCAGGAGATCCTCTCCCGCGCGGTACGCGAGCTCCCACTGGACGACGAGACGTGGGTTGACGCGCGGCGCGCGGCGCTGCGTGCCCGCCTCTGGCTGATGCGCGTGCATGCGCGCGACGGTCTCTGGCGTGAGCTGGCGCGCCTCGCTGCGCCGCTGGCGTCGCTGCATGCGGCGGCACTCGCGCCCGGCGTCGTCTCGCCCGCTCTGCTGCTCGACGCCGGCTGGCACGCGCGGCTCGCGGGCGAGATGCTGGCGGCAGACCGTCTCTTCGACGTCGCACTCGCGCTGGTGCCTGCCGACAACGTGGGTGGCAGCCGTGTGCATGCAGAGGCGCTCGAGGCGCGCGGCAAGATGCTTGCGGAGCAGGACCCCGCCGCGGGCGCACGGCTCCTGGAGCAGGCGCTGGCGATAGCCGAGGCCGTCGGCCCCGACGCCGTCGACCTCATCGTCGACCTGAAGCTGGCGCTGGGTGGCGTCTGCGAGCAGCTGGGGGACGTGGGCCGCGCGGAGCGGCTGTCGCGCGACGCACTCGATCTTCAGCGACTGCGCCTCACCGCGGAGGACCCGCGCCTCTCGCGTCCCCTGGGGCGGCTCGGAACGCTGCTGGCGCGCACGGGCCGCGTCGGCGAGGCGGAGCCGCTGCTCGAGGAGTCGCTCGCGATTCAGCGCAAGTGGGCCGACCTGGCCGACACGATGCCCGCGACGTGGCAGGTCGACATCGTGCCCGCGCTCTCGGATCTCGCCGAGCTGCGCGAGCAGCAGGGGCGCCTCGGTGACGCCGAGACGCTGCTGCGCGAGGCGCTCGAGGCCAGCCGGCGGTTCGCCGACGACCCGCGGCTGCTGTACCCGCTCTGGAGGCTTGGCGCCTTCCTGGCGACGCATGGCCGCCGGGACGAGGCGGTGGTGCTGCTGACGGAGTCCTCCGAGCTCGCCCGCCGCCTGCTGGGCCCCGGCCACCCGCGGACGGTCGCGCACGAGCGGGCGCTCGCCGAGGTCGCCGCCGGGCGCCTGCCCTGGGCGTGACATGGGCCCACGCGAACGCCTGAGACGTATCGGGTTCCGCGGCGTCCGGGCAGACGGGGCGGCGCTATACTGTCAGGGCCCGTCGGGCGCCGGATCCATGGCGCGGACCGCGGTCCCCACGTGGTTCCGTCAGTGTTCCAACGACGCGGAGAGATGGCCGAGTGGCTGAAGGCGCACGCTTGGAAAGCGTGTATAGGGGAAACTCTATCGTGGGTTCGAATCCCACTCTCTCCGCCACCTGACCTGCCTGGCGAATTTCGGACCACTTCAAACCTGAGAGAATGACGCTCCCCAGCCCAGTGCGGGAGCGAAGCGCAAGTCCCGTTCACCGAAGAGCCAATGGTCAAGATCCTCCGCGAGGCCGATGCCGGGCCCATCGCCGAGGTGGCGAAGAAGTACGTCTTCTTCAGTCAGATGCGTTGCGGCTCCCCGTCCTCCGCAGGCACTGGCTTCAGGCCGTGCCGTCGGCGAGGATACGTCAGGGCACCGAGCGGCACGGCGTGAAGCCGTGCCCTGCGAAGCGCGCAGAAGCCACGATGGAGGGTGTCCCGCCTCGAGGGCGGTGGTGCGCACGCGCCGGGGAAAGGGCTCGTGCTCAGCGTGCAGCGGACCGCTTCCGCCGCACGCCAAGGTATCCAAGCCCACCGACGGCGAGCAAAGCCAGCAAGCCTGGTTCAGGGACCGGCGTCACGTAGGTCCGCAAATGCTGATCTCCGCCACCGAGGTTCCACCGATCGGCCTGGAAGAAGTAGCCATGCCCGCCCGCGTAGACGTCACCAATGGTGAGTCCCCACCCGTATACGCTTGGAACCGCGGAGCGGATCACGACGGCGAGCTCTTCGCCCGGGGTGACCCGGAGCCCGAACAGGGAGAAGTCCAGGCTGAACCAGGCACCGGGAAACGGCAGCGTCACCACGCTCTGATCCAGTGAGATCCGGGCGAGCAGGCTCGCGTCGGTCAGGTCCGTGAGGTTCCGGCGAATCTCGACGTCGAGCGGTGCCTGGTCGGACCCGTGTCGCATCAACAACAGGTCCACGCGCGACAGGAACCCTTCGACGCCGACGGTGAACGTCTGCGCGATGCCGGTGATGTTGGCCCCGCCGAAGACCGCTGTCGAATCGGCTCCCACACTCTGATCGAGGATTGGTGCCGCAGCTGCCCGGTTCGGAATGAGCACCAGAAGTGCCAGCAGACACACTCTTGCAAAGGACGACCGCACATCCATAGCCGGCTTTTCACACCTCCCAAACAACGTCGTGGGCGAGACCGCGGATGCGCTGCCGCCGACCGGGGATACCAACAACCGTGGACGGAGAGACCAGGGACAGACCAGGCAGCGACTGGTCAGTCTTGACTGGTCTCGAACCAGACCGTGGAGAGTAGCAGATGAGCGGTGGGAAGTCGAAGATCAAACGTTGCGGATGGGCACCCTGGCGCTCGCGCGAGACGAGCTGGGAACTGGAACGACGGGGCGGAGATGCGGCGATCGACGAGGGACTCGATCGCGTCGACGGCGCGCGGTGAAAGCGAAGCTGGCTCGCTATCCCTCGACCGCGCTCGGGATGGCTCCGAGTCTGCTGAATGGTTGGGAGGCAGGGATTCGAGCTCGGCGGCAGGCCTGTTTCCAAGTTGGTGACGGCGCGCGACTCCCACTCTCTTCGCCCCCGCCCCACGCCGGTGGTCGGTGACGGCCGCGCCTTCTTTCCTCGTCCTCTTGCTGGCCCGTTTGAGGTCGGTGTCGCGTCTGCCGTGCCCGGCCTGATCCTCCTCTGCCCTCTCGGTCTCCTCGAGGAGAATCAGGATCAGGCCTCCCTCCTCGCCGCCCGCAACCTGACGATCTGCCAACCGGTGCCGAGAACGCCGCTGACGAGCAGCATGACCGACATCGCTCGCGCCGCGCCGAGCGGAAGCACGAGCCAGACGAACGCGAACGCGAGCCCCATCAGCACCCACGTCCAGCCAGCGGCGCGCCGAAACGCCTGCACGCGCGCGGGATGGCACTTGAGCGCGGCCAACGGCGTCAGCGTCTTCGGAAAGCGATTCCCCGTCACCACGAAGAACGCGCCGGCCAGCGCCAGCATCCCCCGGCGTGGGGCGTCCGCGCTCTCCACGAGCCCGGCCGCGATCGAGAGTCGCGTGCTCGGCACGACCGCGAGCACCAGGCTCACGACGACGATGCCCTGACGGATCGCGTCGGCGGTGTCGGGCTCGTCTGACGCGGACAGCGAGCGCGGTGCGAGGTGAAGGCCGACAGCCATGACCCCGACCAGGAACGCGGCGGCAGCCCAGAACGCTGCGCGGCCCGGCTGGAGGGACCAGTTCGCCGCGACCAGGCCGCCGGTGAGCCCGAGAAGCCGTCACGGCGGCCACGACGACGAACGCGCCACCCACGCTCGCGACGCCAGGCCCGACGGACCGATCCGCCGGCTCCACACGAGCACCATGGCGACGGCGAGGGCGGCAAACGGGCTGAGCGGCACGGCGGGCTGCACGAGGCGGCGTCGATCATCGCACGCGCCCGCCTGCCACCCGCCGCGCGGTGCCTAGGCGGCCGGCGCCGCCGCCGGCTGATGCTGTTCACGCCGGGCCGCTGCCGGCGTCGACAGCGCGTGCAGCGCGCACGCGAACGCCGCGAGCGTCAGGAGGTGGCGGCCGTAGTTCAGGGTCATCCACTGGCTGAGCCGCCCCAGCGTGTCGGGGTCGAGCGTCGGCCGCCCCATGAGGCCGACCATCGTCGGAATGAAGTAGCCGAACGTCGCCAGGCGCTCGCACGCCGTGATCCCGACCGACGCGAGCCACGATCGCCGGCGCGGGCTCCTGTCGCGCCATGCCGCCACGGCGTTGAGGATCGTCAACGTCGTCAGGGGCACGGTCGTCACGTACGCCCAGAACTCGACGCCGGTATTCGGCCACTCGGAGGGCGGCATCTTCGGCCAGTCCGAGACGACCACGCGGGATTCGTAGAGACCCGCGCCAAGGGCCGTCCCGAGGTTCATCGTCAGGAGCCAGAGCAGGACGGCCGACCGGCCCTGCTTCTTCCACGTGTCAATCACGTCATACCTCCCCGATGACACAAGGTCGTCACATTGCTGATGAGTTGCTCGTCCAGAGCCACGCTTCGCGGAGATGCGGCGAAACGGCTCGGACCTCGGCGGCGCCGGTCGCGGGTATCCGCGGGGCTGCAGAGAGGAGCCGGCGACGCGGAGCGCCAGCCGCCGAACAGAGGGACGTGGGAGCAGGCCGGAGCGTTCAATCCCGGGATCGCGGCGTGAAAGAGAGGCGGAGGCAGGGCTCACGGGAATCTCACAACCCGCTTACACTCCGGTGAAGACTCCACCGCGCCCCTGCGCGACGCTGTGCGCATGACTCTCAACCAGACGACCTCGCGCACCGCCACCGGGCGTCTCGCCATCGTCATCTTCCTCGTCGTCGCCGCGAGCGCGGCGATCCTTGGTCGCGCCGTGATGGCCCCGGCCACGCTCTTCGCCGGGCCCGCCGACGTCCCGTCAGCCGCCCAGGCGGCGGCCACCCGTCACGCCGACGCGATCACCAGGGCGCGCCACCTGGCGCGCGCCGCTGTCGTCGAGCAAGGCCTGCCGGGCGTGTCCGTGGCCGTTGCGATGGACGGCCAGGTCGTCTGGACTGAAGGATTCGGCTGGCGTGACGTCGGCACACGCACGCCGGTGACTCCCGCCACGCGGTTCGCCATCGGCACCGCGGCGTCCGCGGTATCCGCCGGGGTGGTACAGGAACTCGGCCTCGCGGCGACGGGTGCCGAACCGGCCGCCGAGTGGAGCCCCGAGCACATCGGCGAGCCCGAAGAGGACTTCCCGCTGTTCACGCTCGTCCGGCACACCGTCCTCCAGCCACTGGGTCTCGTGCCGCCCGAGTACCCGCTGCCCGGCGACCGCGCGACGACCTACGTCCCCGCGTCCGACGACAACGACCCGCGGCGGGGACGCCGGCTGATCCTCATGCGCGACCTGGCGTGCTGCGACGGCCGACAGACGTCGTACTCCACCGCGTCCGACCTGGCGCGCGTTGGCCTCGCCCGCGGCACCAGCGTCGACGGGCGGCTCGCCGGCGGCACCGTGGCGTCGCTGCTGACGCTCCCGAACCAGGGCCTCGTCGTGGCCGTGCTGTCGAACATCGCGCACGCGGATACGCCGGCGCTGGCGCGAGCCATCGCCGGGACATTCGCGACGCCGACGGCCGCGCGACGCGACTGACCCGGTGCCCCCGCGTGCCGGTGGCCCGCTCCTCCGCGTGCGCCCTCACGTCGCGCGGAACAGCTCGGCGTACCGGCGCTGCATCTCCTCGGGCGAGACGTCCTCGATGTGATGCCCGATGCTCCAGCGATGCCCGAACGGGTCCCGGATTGCACCGGAGCGCTCGCCATGGAACGAGTCGGACGGCGGCCGCTCGAGCGTGGCGCCCGCCGCGACCGCCCGCGCGATCACGGCGTCGGCATCGTCCACGTGGATGTGGATGGTGCAGGACGCCGCCTGCCCTGCCTGCGGCGCGCGGACGCCATACTCCGGGAACTCGTCGCAGAGCATGAGGGTGGTGCCGCCGAAGTCCAGCTCGGCATGTCCGATGCGGCCGCCGGGCTCGGCCAGGCGAAACGTCTCCTCGGCGCCGAAGGCGCGCCGGTAGAAGTCGATGGCGGCGGCCGTGTCGGTCACGCACAGATAGGCGAACAGCTCGCGTACAGCCATGGCAGGTCTCCTCGAAGAGCGGCGTGCCGGCGCGCCCGCTGCCCGGGCGCCCGCGAAAGACCCGACGCGCCGAAAGCCAGGATGACGCTAGCCAGCCCGCCCCGGCGGCGTCTTGAACGAAATTGACGTGACGTACGGCGCGGCCGCACGTGGCGGGTGACGTCCGTGTGCCGGAACGCACCGGCGCCGCACGCCGCGTCAGACGTCGGGCCTGGTGCTGCGGACACGGGCCCTGGCCGAGACACGCCGGGCAACCCCGTCGAGGATCCGCTCGAGCTCGTCGAAGTCCACGGGCTTCACGAGCCGATAGTCGAACCCGGCCTCGAACGCGCGCGCGCCGTCCTCCGGACGCCCGTAGCCGGTAACGGCGACGAGGCACATGTCGCGCGCGGCGTCGCTCGCGCGGATCCCGACGGCGACGTCGTAGCCGTCGATGCCCGGCAGGCCGATGTCCACGAGCGCCAGGTCCGGCCTGATCGACAGCGCCGCCTGGAGGCCGCTGCGCCCGTCGTAGGCCACGTGCACGGTGTGCGCGTGCGTCTCGAGCAGCGTCCGCAGCATGTCCACCGCGTCGGCGTTGTCGTCGACGATGAGCACGGTCAGGGCGCCGTCGTGGGCGCGCGTGCGCCGCTCGCCCGCACCGGCCGTCTCGTCCGGCACCATCGCCGACGGCGCAACCGGCAGCGTGACGACGATCTCGGAGCCCTGCCCCTGGCCCTCGCTCTCGGCGTGGATGCGTCCGCCGTGCTGCTCGACCAGCTCGCGCGCCAGCGTGAGCCCGACGCCGACGCCGCCGAGCGTGCGCGCCAGCGACGCGTCCACCTGCACGAACGGCTCGAAGATCGAGCGGAGGTGCTGCGACTCGATGCCCACGCCGCGGTCCCTGACACGCACGGTGGCCAGTTCGGCCCTGACCTTGCACGTGACGGCGATCTCGGTGCCCGGCCCGGAGTACTTGACCGCGTTGTCGACGATGTTGGCAAACACCTGCTCGAGGCGGAGGGCGTCGCCCTGGAGCGGCACCGCACGCGCCGGCAGGCTGACGCGCAGGCGATGGCCGCGGGCATCCACGCGCTCCCGCGTGGCCTCGAGGGCGTGCTGGAGCGTCTGCACGAGGTCGAGGGGGCGCATCTGGAGCTGCACGCGACCGCGCGTGAGCCGCGAGACCTCGAGCAGGTCGTCGACGAGCCGCGCGAGATGGGTCGTATGACGCGCAATCGTGTCGTGGATGCCCCGCTGCCGATCGTCGTCGGCGATGCGGCCCGAGAGCGCGTTCGCCGTGGCGATCGCGTTCAGCGGGTTGCGCAGCTCGTGGGCGAGCATTGCCAGGAAGCGGTCCTTGCCGGCGTTCTCGTCGGCGAGCTCCTTCGCGCGACGGCGTTCGTGCTCGACGAGCGTCCGCTGCGCCGTGACGTCACTCACGACGACCAGCAACCGCCCCAGCGGCCGGTGCCCAGAGCCTATCGGCTGGAGTGCCACGTCGAGCCAGCGGCCGCGCGTGCGCACGACCCTGGACGCGCGGCGCCCGCTGGCGCGCACCCGCTCGAGCAGCGACGCGCCGGTGCCGTTGGCGACACGCGAGAGCAGCAGCTCGAGCGGACCACCGACGACCTCGGCGCCAGCGAGCTGCCGCAGGGCCTCGTTGGCGCGCGCCACGGTGCCATCGGGCCCGGCCACGGCCACGCCCTCCGCCATGCCGCCGAATGCCTGCGCCCATTCGGCCTCCGTCCGCCGCAGGCCTCGCTCGCCGGCACTCGCCCGCAGCAGCGTCCGCACGGTCGCCATCAGCTCCAGCGGCGCGAAAGGACGCATGAGGTAGCCGTCCGCGCGTGCAGGCAGCCGGTACGACATGTCGTCCGCCCCGATTGACTGGGCCGCCGTGAGCAGCACCGGGACGTCCGCCCAGGCAGGCTCCCGCTCGAGGCTCCGCAAAGCGCCCGCGTCGGCCGCATCGCGGGCCAGGCCGAAGACGATGAGCGTGGGGGTCAGCCCGATGGCGCCGGCTTGCGCCTCGGCCGGCGACGCCGCCTCGAGCACCTCGAAGCCTCGCGTGCGCAGGACACCTGTCACGTCGCCGCGTGCAGCGTCATCGGGGCTGATGTTGAGGATGATGCCGCGAGGCGGCTCCATGAGACCCACCTATCGCCGTACCATCCGACGACGTCGCGGGCTGGCGGGCGGAATTCCTCCTCGCCGGGAGCGACGGCAGGGCGTCGCGCCACGATCGCACCGGGCGAGTCCGTCGCGGATCGACAACGACATCGACTCTCCGGGATTCAAAACGCGGGCCAGAGGACGCGGGCGGGCGCGACGGCCGCGCGGCCGCGCCACATGGAGCCACGGGGCGTTCGTGGGTCGAGCCGTGCTCACCCGTGGCACGCGGGCTACTGGACGACGCGGATGCCCGTCAGCACCTGCGACGTGCCGCCGACGTGCGTCACCGAGACGCGCAGCACGTAGTCGCCGGCCGACAGTGGCGCCAGCGCCACCTCGGCCTGCGCCCACCGCATCCCGTCCGCGTCGGCCTCGAGCAGCGCCGACGCCACCGGGATGGCCGACAGCACCGCCCCCGTCCTGTCGAGCAGCTCTGCTTCCACGGCCAAGGCGTCAGCGGCAACCACAGGCACCGACACGCGGACGCGCTCGGTCCGCCGGAACCGGGGATCGGCGGCAGGGACGAAAGCCCGGCCTGTCGAGGGACCGCGGCGCAGGATGGTCGGATGGCCAACCGCCGTCGCGTCGGGCCGCGGCACGGCCACGCGAACCTGGTCGGTAAGCGGCAGGGTGCCTTCTCCGCCCCGCACCCGGAGCCTCACGACGAGCTCGGTGCCTGGCGACACTCCGGCCACAGGCAGGTCGACCTGAGCCGTCCTCGTCGTGAGGTCGACGGGCGCGTCGACGTCGGCGACAGGCGCCCCGTCGGCCGTGGTCACGGCGGCCTGGAGCGTCGCGCCCGCCTTCCATCCCGGTTCGCGGAGCGCCGACGAGGCAATTTCCGCAGCGAGCCAGAGATGGCCCTGCGCGCCATCGCCGCCGTCTCGGAACGCCCACGCCGCGCGACTGTACATGGGCAGTCCGTCACGCGCGCCCGCGAGCGCCCCCACCGCGGCCGCGACAGCGGCGCCAGACGCGTCTGCCGCCGCATCGCCCGCGCCTCCCGCGGCCTCGCTGGCGCGTTCGGCATCGGTTACCAGCACGTCCTCGGCCCGCAGCGCGCGGTAGCCGCGGCGGGCCCGCACCTGCACGCCGGGCTTCTTCACGCGGACCGTGATCTTGCGCCACTTGCCATCGAGGTCCTGGTTCGACGAGTAGTACCCGAGCAGGTAGTAGCTCGAGAGGTCGTTCACGATGCGCTGTGCACCGCCCTTCAGGTCGTTCGTGTCGACGATGGCCAGGCCGTCGGTGTTGTCGGCGATCATCCGCAGCGAGTCGAGGCGGCTTCGCAGGTTGCCGTGAGCGCGGTCGCCGAGCATCGAGTCGGACACGGCCAGCCCGCGCGTGTCGAACGGGTAGAACGACACGTTGAAGCGGTTGGCCGTCTCCAGCATGTCGGTGAAGCGCTGGAAGTTGTCGAGCCTCGCATACTGCGACGCGAGCGCGGAGCACTCGATGGGCGACAGCATGCGGAAGTTGCCCGTGCCCGCCGTCGCCCTGTTGGTGGTGATGCGCCCGTCCGGCCCCGTGCCAAGCCCGCCCGGCCCAGGCACCGGCTCGTCCTCCCGGTGCTGGAGAAGATCGGGCTTCGGGCGATAGAGCTCCCAGCCCTGCGTCACCATGATGACGGCCTTGCGCTCCTCGCGGACGACGCCCAGATAGGCGATGAGGCCCTCGAGCGACACGATCACTTCCTGCTCGCGCTTGCGGCGGATCAGCTGCTCGGCAAGGCTGCCGTTGCCGCGCGTCGCCGACTCGAGCGTCGGCGCACCCGTTGCGGTCGACGTCACGCGCCCGACGCGTTCCGGAAAGCACATCTCGAGCTGCTGCTCCTCGTGGTCCGTGCGGATCCAGGCGTCACGCTGTCCCCACGTCCAGTTCGAGTAGAGCGCCTCGTCGAGGACGCCCGTGCGCCGCGCGAAGACGATGTCGCGGGGCGACATGGTCGGCGTGATGACGGCAAACAGGTCGTCGGGGCCGATCAGCCGCTCCAGCATGTCGATGAGCGGCTTGCGCGCCGCGTGCGAGCCGGCGTAGGTCGTGTGGTGGGTGTCGAGATAGATGACAAAGACGCGGCGGCGCGGGTCACCTGCCTGCTCGACGCCGTCGGCGACGCTGACCGGGTCGCGCCGTTCCTCGCGCGCCGTCAGGTGGCGCAGTTCGACGCGCTCGAACTGCTCGATCTGCTGCGGCTTGCCGTCCTCGAGCACCTCGAAGTCATCCGCATTCAGCCCTTCGACAGGTGCCCCGTCCCTGGTCGGGTAGACGTCCACGCGGACATAGTTGGCCTCGAGCCGGAACGTCGGACGCTGCGGCTCCTCGCCGCTGGCAGTGTCGGCGTCCGCGGGCCGCGCGGGTGGCTGCCCCTGGCCCCCAGGATCCTGCGCGCGCAGCGTCGCGCCGTCGGGCAGCAGGCCGTACGCGACGCCGGCGGACAGCAGGGCGAGCGTCGCCGCCAGGCGTTGGCGACGCCACGTGGATCGAGGTTGTCCGACCGTCACAGCCGACCTCCTGTTTCCGCCGGCCCCCGGAAAAGACGGGCGGACACTTGCAGGCGCGCAGGACGGCAGTCTATCGCACCTCAGCCACCCGCTGCCCGAGCGCGCGGTCGGCATTGGTCTGGTAGACCTTCCGAAGCACCTCGCGCGGCAGGAACACGCCATGGATGCGCCACTCGCCCGTCGGCGGGAACGGGTGATCGTAGTACTTGAAATACTCGTCGTCGGTCTCGAGGAAGCGGTAGTAGATCCGGTGCCGCGGCTGGTCGGGCCGGCCCGGATAGCGGTCGGTGCCGTAGATGACGCGGTCCTGCCACTCGATGAGGAAGCGGCGTGCCGTATAGGGCTGGCGGCCCAGCTCGGCGACGCGCCCGGAGATGTCCACGTACATGTTCGGCAGTCGCGCGAGCCGCCTGCCGAGCGTCTCGAGGTCTTCGGCCTGGCTGCCCATGTGCGCGCTGATGAACGTCGTACCGGGATGACGCCCGATCATCCGGTCGTGCTGGGCGAGCACCTCCTCGTACGAAGGGAATTCGGGCCCGTGGAAGCTCCAGCTCGGGAACCGGTGCAGCTGGAGCCAGCGCTCGTTGCGCTCGTCGATCGGCTGGAAGAACGCGACGGGATCGGCCGAGTGAATCAGCACGGGAATGCCGAGCTCGCCGCACTTCGCCCAGATCGGGTCGAGCCTCGGATCGTCGATGGGCACCACCTTGCCCGAGCCATCCTTGATGGTCAGGCCCAGGCTCTTGAAGATCTTGACGCCCGCCACGCCCTTCGCATGCGCGGCCTCGATCATCGACGCCATCGTCTCGCCGAAGCCGGGCTCGTCGATGCGGTCGAAGTCGATGTTGGCAAAGATCAGCAGCCGCCCCGGTGCGGCCTTGTGGTAGGTCTCGAGCATCTGATCGAGCTGCGGGCCGAAGCCGCCACTGAGGTTCACCGCCCGCTCGACGCCGAGGTCGGCCATCGCGTCGAGCAGCGCCTGCGGGGTGACCTTCAGCGACCAGTGCGCGTGGATGTCGGTGGCCGGGAAGGCCGGCGTCGGCACCGGCGTGACCTTCGTGACGAGGGCCGGCGTCGGGTCGTAGCGCTTGATGATCGTGTCGCCGACGTAGACGGCCTGGCCGAGATCCTGCTCGCCCGAGGCGGGCGGCTGCGCCGCCACCCCAAGGCCGCCGACGGCCAGTGCCAGGACCAGGAGCACAAATGGACGAGTCATGGCCCGGCAGTGTACCGCCTGTCCGACCGTGCGAGATGATGAACGCAGTGACGACGACCTCACGGCAGTTCGACCTGCTGCGCCGCTGGAGCTACCTGCTCGACGCCGCGTTCCGCGTTCCCGGCACGAACATCCGCTTCGGGTGGGACCCGATTGTCGGGCTCGTTCCCGGACTCGGCGACCTCAGCAGCCCGGTGTTTGCCGCGCTGCTGCTGATGCAGGGGCTGCGGATGCGCGTGCCCCGCGTCGTGCTGGCCCGCATGGTGCTGAACGCGGGCATCGACGCGCTGCTGGGCGTCATCCCGGGCCTCGGCAACGTCGCCGACGTGTTCTGGAAGGCCAACACGCGCAACATGGCGCTGCTCGAGCGCCACGCCCAGCCTGGTATCGCGCCTCGGCGGTCCGACGTGCTGTTTGTCTACGCCTTCGTGATCCTGCTGGTGTTTGTCACGCTGCTGCCGCTGGCGCTGCTGGCCTGGCTGGTGCGGCAGCTCGTGTCCTGAACCGCACTCGCCGGGATGCGGGCGTGGCTGGTCGTCGACCGCCTGCCTGCCGACGCGTCCGTTCAGAGCTTGAACGCCAGCGGCGCGTCCGGCACGACCTCCGGGACCACGAACGTTGCGTCCTCGAGCAGCGCGCCGACGGCCTCGGCGGCCACCGCACGTTCGAAGTAGAACCCCTGCCCGCGCACGCAGGCGAGCGACTGGAGCCAGCGTACCTGCGCCTGCGTCTCGATGCCTTCCGCCGTGACGTCCATGCCGAGCGCGTGGGCGAGCGAGACGATGCTGCGCACCATCTGCACGGCGCTGTCGGGGCCCTCGCCCATGCGGTTGATGAACGTGCGGTCGATCTTCAGCGTCGTCAGCGGAAAGGCGTGCAGGTAGCCAAGCGACGAGTAGCCGGTGCCGAAGTCGTCGAGCACGAGCGTGAAGCCGGCCTCCCGCAGCCCGTGCAGGCGGGCGCTCACCGGCTCGGCGCTGTCGAGCAGCGTCGCCTCGACGATCTCGAGCCTGAAGTCCGCCGGGGCGAGCCCGTGCTCGGTCACGATCGCCACGAGCGTGTCCACGAGGTCGGGCTCGTTGAACAGCCGCGGCGCGATGTTGACGCTCATGGTGACGCCCGCCGCGGCGACATGCGCCTGGCGCCACCCGGCCAGGTGCGCCGCCGCGCGCCTGACGACGGCGTAGGTCAGCGGCGCGATGAGGCCGGCGTCCTCCGCCACGGGCAGGAACCGGTCCGGTGCCAGGAGACCTCGCTCCGCGTGGCGCCACCGGACAAGGGCTTCGAAGCCCTCGAGGGCGCCGCCGTCGAGGCGGACGATGGGCTGGTAGTACGGGACGATCTCGTCGCGTGCCAGGGCGCGGCGCAGGTCGCGCTCGAGCCGCCGGCGCAGCTGCGACTCGGCCTGCACGGCCTCGGTGAACACCTCCGACTGGCCCCTCCCCCGCTTCTTGGCGCGGTACATGGCGGCGTCGGCGTCGCGCATCAGCTCCTCGCCGCAGGTGTAGCGGGGCGAGTCGAGGACGATGCCGATGCTGAGGCTGCAGTACTGCGGCCGTCCGTCGATGAAGAACGGCTCGCGGACGGCAGTCTGAAGCCGGTCGGCGACGGCGAGCGCCGTGGCCTGGTCGCGCACGTCCTCGAGGAGGATGGCGAACTCGTCGCCCCCGAGCCGCGACAGCGTCCGGCGCGTCGTCAGGTGCCCCGTGTAGTCCGACCGCCGCACGCCGGCCTCGAGCCGCTGGGCGAGCTGCACAAGCAGCTCGTCACCGGCCACGTGGCCAAGCGTGTCGTTGACCATCTTGAAGACGTCGAGGTCGAGGTAGATGATGGCGAACCGTGGCGTGTCGTCCACGCGCGGGCCGGTGAGCGCATGGTGCATGCGCTCGAGGAACAGCAGGCGGTTCGGCAGGCCCGTGAGCGGGTCCGCCACCTTGGCGTGCGTCACGTCGGAGAGCGACCCGGCCAGTCGCGCCGGCCGGCCGTCCTCGTCGAACATCGTCACGCCGCGCGCCAGCACCCAGCGATAGTGGCCGTCGGCGTGGCGGATCCGGTGCTCGGTCTCCCACGTCGGCGTCAGGCCGTCGAGATGGGCCCGCAGCTCCTGGCTGACGCGCATCTGCTCGTCCGGGTGCACGCGCGACATCCACTCCGAGAAGTGCGGCAGCAGCCGTTCCTTCGCGATGCCGAGCAGCGCCGCCCACCGGTCCGAGTAGAAGACACGGTCGGTGCGGAGGTCCCACTCGAACAGCCCGTCGTTGCTGCCCGCGGCCGCCAGCGCGTAGCGCTCCTCCGACGCCCGCAGCGCCCGCTCGGCGCGTCCCGCCTTCACGAGCGTCCGGACGCGCGCGAGCGCGACGGCAAAGTCCACGGGCCTGGTGACGACGTCGTTGGCGCCAGCGTGCAGCGCGGCGGCGGCGTTCGCCGCGTGGTCCTCGGGAATGGTCATCACCACCGGCAGCTCGGAGGCCGGGTACCGCTCGCGCAGCCGCTGGAGCACGGCCACGCCGGTCGGCCCCGGCACCGCGACGTCGAGCAGCACGAGCTCCACGGCCTCGATGTCGAGCATCGCGAGCGCCTCGTCGCCGTCGGCCGCCTGCACCACGCGGAAGCCGGCCCGCTCGAACCGCCGCGACAGGTCGGCACGATCGGCAGCGTCCGCGTCAACGAGCAGGATGACGCCGGTCGTGGTGTCGACCCGCGTGTCGGGCCGGCCGGTGGCGGGCGTCGGGGGAGGCGCCGCGGCGGGGGTGACGGCGGCGTGGGCGTCGCCGTCCATCCGGGGGCCGGAGGGAGGGCGCAAACGTGGGCGGGTCGTCACGTGAGGTCAATCGGCCTGGCGCATCCCGGCTTTACCCGGGTCACCAGCCGGCCTCGTGCTTCAGGATCAGGCACGCCAGCGGCGGCAGCGTGAGCAGCACCGACTGCGAAAACCCGTGCGCCGGCACCGGCTCGGTCGAGACGCCGCCGGCGTTGCCGACGTTGCTCCCGCCGTACAGCTGCGCGTCGCTGTTGAGCAGCTCGCGGTAGCGGCCGCCGAACGGCACGCCCACGCGGTACCGCTCGCGCGGCACGGGCGTCATGTTGAGCAGCACCACCACCTGGTCGTCGGCGTCGGCGGCCCGGCGGATGAACGAGATGACGCTGTTCTCGTTGTCGTTGCAGTCGATCCACTGGAAGCCGGCCGGGTCGTAGTCGCGCTCGTAGAGCGCCGGCTCGCGCCGGTACAGGTGCAGCAGGTCGCGCACGTAGCGGTGGATGCCGTCGTGCGGCGGGTGCTCCAGCAGGAACCAGGGCAGCGACTCGCTGTAGTTCCACTCGCGCCACTGGCCGAACTCGCCGCCCTGGAACAGCAGCTTCTTGCCGGGGTGCGTGAACATGTAGCCGAAGAGCGCGCGCAGGTTCGCCGCCTTCTGCCAGGTGTCGCCGGGCATCCTGTCGAGCAGGCTGCGCTTGCCGTGCACCACCTCGTCGTGTGAGAAGGGCAGCACGAAGTTCTCGTTGTAGGCGTAGACCATCGAGAACGTCAGGTGGTTGTGCTCCCAGCGCCGGAAGATGGGGTCCTTCGACATGTAGGTGAGCACGTCGTGCATCCACCCCATGTTCCACTTGTAGGTGAAGCCCAGGCCGCCGAGGTGCACCGGGCGGCTCACGCCGGGCCAGGCGGTCGACTCTTCCGCGATCGTCACCACCCCCGGATGATGGCCGTGGATGTGGACGTTCATGTCCTGGAGGAACGACACGGCGTCGAGGTTCTCGCGGCCGCCGTAGGCGTTGGGCACCCACTGGCCCTCCTCCCGCGAGTAATCGAGGTAGAGCATCGACGCGACGGCGTCCACGCGGAGGCCGTCCACGTGGAAGTCCTCGATCCAGGCGAGCGCGCTCGCGAGCAGGAAGTTGCGGACTTCCGTCCGGCCGTAGTTGAAGATCAGCGTACCCCAGTCGCGGTGCTCGCCAAGCCGCGGGTCCTCGTGTTCGTAGAGCGCCGTGCCGTCGAAGCGCGCGAGCCCGTGTGCGTCCTTCGGGAAGTGCCCGGGCACCCAGTCGAGGATGACGCCGATGCCGGCGGCGTGCAGCGTGTCGACAAAGGCGCGGAAGTCGTCGGGCGTGCCGAACCGTGACGTCGGCGCGAAGAATCCGGTGACCTGGTAGCCCCACGACCCGTCGTAGGGGAACTCGAGCACCGGGAGCAGCTCCACGTGCGTGAAGCCCAGCTCCTTGACGTACGGCACCAGGCGCTCGGCCAGCTCGCCGTACGTCAGGAAGCGGTTGTCCGGGGTGCGCGCCCACGACCCGAGGTGCACCTCGTAGATCGCCATCGGCCTGTCGAAGCCCTCGCGGGCGGCACGGCGGGCGTCGATCCAGTCGGCGTCCTGCCAGACGTGCGCGCTGGGCGCCATGACGATGGAGGCGGTGGCGGGCGGGTGCTCGTACGCTGCCGCGCACGGGTCGGCCTTGAGGAAGGGCACGGGCGTCACCCGCGAGCGGATCTCGTACTTGTAGCGGGCACCGGGCCTGACGCCGGGGAGGAAGATCTCCCACACGCCCTGGTGATGCCGCTGCCGCATCGGGTGCACGCGGCCATCCCAGTCGTTGAAGTCGCCCACCACGCTCACCCGCAGCGCGTTCGGCGCCCAGACGGCGAAGCGCGTGCCCTGCACGCCGTCGATCGTCATCGGGTGCGCGCCGAGGCAGTGGTGCAGGCGCATGTGGCGGCCCTCGCCGAGCAGGTGCAGGTCGAGGTCGCCGAGCAGCAGGCCGAACGAGTACGGGTCGAACTGCTCCACCTCGTCGCCCGTGTCGCGACGCCGCACGCGCAGCTTGTATGGCCGGACGGTGGTCACCCCGTCGAAGGCCGCCTCGAAGAGGCCGTCCGGGTGGACGGCGCGCATCGCCTGCGGGCGGAGGTCTGCGGTGAGCGGTACCACGGTGACGGAGGCCGCGCGCGGCAGGAACGCCCTGATGACGAGGCGCGGGCCGCGGTCGCCGCGCTCCACATGCGGGCCGAGCACGGCGAACGGATCGCCATTGGTCGCCGTGAGCAGGGCGCGTTGGGGAGGGGGCAGCCGCGATGGCATCACTTGCTCCACGCGAGCGGCGCCGTCGTCGATGCAAGCCAGGTGTCGCGCTCGGCCTCGCCTGGCCGATCGCCGGGGCCATCCACCGACGTCACCTGCCAGGCGTCGTAGACCGGACACCACGCACGCGCGGCGGTGAAGGCCAGCACGGCGGCGCCGGCAAGAACGGGCCAGCGCACGGCGGGCGGGCGGCGCAGCGCGGCCGCCGTGACCGTCACCGCCAGCACGACGCGCAGGAGGCGATCGAGGTCGCCGACGTTGTGGTCCTTCATCCGCGCGAGCGCCGTGCTGCCCGCGAGCGCGCCTGACGCGACGAGGCGTGCCAGCAGTTCCGCGTTGCGCGGTTCGGCGAGCACGTGGCCGTCCACCTCGACGATGGGCGTCCGGCGCGGGCCTTCATGCAGGGCTGTCGCCTCGCGCAGCGCGTCGAGGTCGAGATCGACGTCACGGTAGACGTGCGGCACGCGGAAGCGGCGCAGCAGCCTGCGCGTGCGCGCCGTGTCCTCGCACCAGCCGGCGCCGAACACCCGCACCTGGACCTGACCGCCCTCAGTCACGTCTAGCACGCTAGCGGAGCGCCGGCAGGGCGTCAAATCGGCGAGCGCGGCCGCGCGACGGGCGGGACATCCGCCTCATGGCCGGCGCGTGCACGCGGCGACCCGCATGCGGCCGCGTGTACAATCGCCATCGGGAGCGGGCGGAGGCCCGGACGGTTCCGGCCCTCGAGCCGGCCCGGCCTCCCTCGGGAGATGTCGATGCCAGCCGTCGGTGACCGTTTGTGACCATGCCCGCCTGGTTCGTCGACCTCCACCCTGTCTGGCAGGCGCTGCTGGCATCGCTCTTCACGTGGGGCGTCACCGCCCTCGGCGCCGGCGCCGTGTTCTTTGCCAGGAACGTCAGCCGCCGGATGCTCGACACCGCGCTCGGCTTCACGGCCGGTGTGATGATCGCGGCGAGCTTCTGGTCGCTGCTCGCCCCGGCGATTGCGCTGGCCGAGGAGATGGGCGTCATCCCGTGGCTCCCCGCCGTCGTCGGGTTCCTCGCCGGCGGCATGTTCCTGCGGATGGCAGACCACCTGCTGCCGCACCTGCACCTGTTCCGCCCGATCGCCGACGCGGAGGGGCTGCCGACCGAGTGGCGGCGCAGCATCCTGCTGGTGCTCGCCATCACCCTGCACAACATCCCCGAGGGCCTCGCCATCGGCGTCGCCTTCGGCGCCGTCGCCGCCGGCTACGAGGGCGCGACGCTGGCCTCGGCCGTCGCGCTGGCGATCGGCATCGGCCTGCAGAACTGCCCCGAAGGCACGGCGGTCGCGGTGCCGCTGCGACGCGAGGGCATGTCGCGCTTCCGGGCCTGGTGGTACGGACAGGCGTCGGCCGCCGTCGAGCCGATCGCCGCCGTCATCGGGGCCGCCGCCGTCACGCTGATGCGGCCGATCCTGCCGTACGCCCTCGCCTTCGCCGCCGGCGCCATGATCTTCGTCGTCGTCGAGGAAGTGGTGCCCGAGTCGCACAGCGGCGGACACACCGACAGCGCGACGCTCGGCGCGATGGTCGGGTTCGCGGTGATGATGACGCTCGACGTCGCGCTGGGTTGAAGCGGCGGATCAGCTCGTCGGCTTGTCGGCGTGCCAGCAGATCAGCGTCTCAGCTTGCCAGCGTATCGGCTTGCCGGCTTGCCGGGCGGATCGCTTGTGTCAGCGGGTCAGCCTTGTCAGCCCCGTCATCCCGCCGGGCTTCCGGTTGCCGCTGAATCTTCTACCTCACTAGCTGACAAGCCGACATGCTGTCGTGCTGGCAAGCCGACAAGCCGACAAGCCGAATAGCTGTCGAGGACCGGCGTAAAGGAGGAGCGGAGGAACGGAGGAGCGAAGGAACGGAGGATGAGGAACTGAGGAAACGAGGTAGGGAGGATCGCTGCCCCGACTGGCAAGGCGGCCCGCCGACGAGCTGACTCGCCGACCTGCTGACCTGCCGCCCTGCCGCCCTGCCGGCACGCTGACCTGCCGCCCCGCTGGCAAGCCGAT
>CAYSHC010000033.1:0-35707 GCA_964430855.1 uncultured Vicinamibacteraceae bacterium | reverse complement strand
GACCTGGATGAACTCCTGGTGGGGGTGCTTGCGACCGCCCTGCGGCGGCACGTTGGCCACCGTGCCCTCGAGGATCTTCAGCAGCGCCTGCTGGACGCCCTCGCCGCTCACGTCACGCGTGATGGACGGGTTCTCGTCCTTGCGGCAGATCTTGTCGACCTCGTCGATGTAGATGATGCCCTGCTGGGCCTTCTCGATGTCACCCCCGGCCGCCTGGAGCAGCTTCAGGATGATGTTCTCGACGTCCTCGCCGACGTAGCCCGCCTCGGTGAGCGTCGTCGCGTCGACGATGGTGAAGGGCACCGAGAGCAGGCGCGCCAGCGTCTGGGCGAGCAGCGTCTTGCCGGTGCCCGTCGGCCCGATCAGCAGGATGTTGGCCTTCTGGAGCTCGACGTCGTTGCGGCCGCGCGACTGCTTCTGGATCTCGATCCGCTTGTAGTGGTTGTAGACGGCCACCGCCAGGGACTTCTTGGTGAGTTCCTGGCCGATGACGTACTCGTCGAGGAACTTCTTGATCTCGGGCGGCGTCGGCAGCGCGGAGCGGGTGCCCTTGCCTTCGAACTTGTTGTCGTCGGCAATGATGTCGTTGCAGACCTCGACACACTCGTCGCAGATGAAGACGGTGGGGCCCGCGATCAGCTTGCGGACGTCGTTCTGGTCCTTGTTGCAGAACGAGCACCGCAGCACTTCGCTCTCGCCGTTCTTCTTCACCATACGTTCATCCCTGGGACGAGCCGCGGCTCTCCGGCGAACCCGTGCGGCAACCGCCCGGGCGCACCGCGTCGACGCCTGCCACGCGCATCAGCTCCGCTTGCTGAGGACATCGTCGATGATACCGTACTCCCTGGCCTGCTCCGAGGACATGATGTAGTCGCGGTCGGTGTCGGTCTGGATCCGCTCGATCGACTGGCCCGTGTGGTGGACCAGGATCTCGTTGATGCGCTGCCGCATCCGCAGGATCTCCCGCGCCGCGATGTCGATGTCGCTGGCCTGCCCCGCGAGCCCCGACATGAGGGGCTGGTGGATCAGGATGCGCGAGTTCGGCAGCGCGAACCGCTTCCCCTTCGCGCCGCCCGCGAGGAGCACGGCCGCCATCGACGCGCACTGCCCGACACAGTAGGTCTGCACGTCAGGCCGGATGTACTGCATCGTGTCGTAGATGGCCATGCCGGCCGTGATCGAGCCGCCCGGGCTGTTCAGGTACAGCAGGATGTCGCGTTCGGGATCCTCGGCCTCGAGAAACAGCATCTGCGCGACGACCAGGTTGGCCACCGTGTCGTCGATCGGCGTGCCGATGAAGATGATGCTGTCTTTGAGCAGCCTCGAGAAGATGTCGTAGGCGCGCTCGCCCCTGGAGGTCTGCTCGACCACCATCGGCACCAGTTGCATCCGGGGTTCGTTCATGGACATCACGCTAGGTGTAGGTCATGCCGGCCGAACCGGCAACCAACCGGCGGGACGGACGGGCAAAGTTGTCAGGAAAGAGGAACGCGGCGCCGGGCAGGCTACACGCTCTCCATGGTAGCACGTGACAGCGCCAGCGCGACCACCTTCTCCCGGAGGAGCCCGGTCCGGATCTGTTCGAGCTGGTCATGGCGCTCCAGTTCACGCCGGACCTCCTCGAACGAGCGCCCCATGCGGGTGGCATACCCCTGAATATCGGCATCGAGTTCCTCGTCCGATACCTCGACGCCCTCGCGGGTGGCCAGCGCGTCGAGCACCAGCACGCTCTTGACCGTTTCGACGGCCGGCGCCTGCTGCGTGGCCCGGAATTCGTCCCAGTTGATGGCGGCCTGCCGGGGATCCACCCCCTGCTCGAGCAGCCGGCGCATGAACTCCTCGACCCGCCGCTCGACCTCCCTGGCGACCATCCCCTCCGGGATCTCGCCCGTCACCCGCGCCGCGAGCTGCTCGAGCAACTGCTGGCGCAGGCGGCGCGTGCGCTCCCGCTCGGCGTCCTCCTCGAGATCGCGCCGGATGCGGGCCCGCAGCTCGTCAAGCGACGCAAACTCGCCCAGATCCTTCGCGAACTCGTCGTCGAGGTCGGGCAGCACCCGCCGGCGCAGCGCCTTCACGGTGATGGCGTACTCCATCCGTCCGCCGGCCAGCTCCTCCACCTCGTAATCTGACGGAAACGTAATCTCGAAAGTCTTCGACGCCTCGGGCGCCAGGCCGAGGAGGTGCTCGTCGAACCCGGGCGGGTTGCCGGCCGCGCCGATCTCGGCCGACACGTCGGTGTGCGACTCGGGTTCCTCGGGCTCGATCTCGGCCCCCTGCGGCCCGGTCAGCCGCCGGCGGGTCAGGTCCATCACCACCGTGTCGCCGTGCTGCGCCTCGCGGTCGGTCACCGGCTCCACCCGGGCCAGCCGCTCGCGCAACCGCGAGAGCGCCTGGTCCACGTCGTCCTCGGTGACGGCGACGGGCGCGGCGGAGAGGCGAATCTCCGACAGGTCGCCCGGGTCGACGGGCGGCGCGATTTCGACAGCGGCGCTGAAGACCAGCGGCTGCCCCTCCTCGAGCGTGAGGTCCCGCACCTTGGGCGTGTCGACGGGCGTCACGCCACGCTCGCGCAACGCGTCGCCCACGAGCCGGGGAATGAGGTCATGCGCGACGTCGTGCAGGATCTGGTCCTTGAAGCGCTGGCGGACGACGGCGAGCGGCGCCTTGCCGGGCCGGAACCCGGGCAGCCGGGCAGCGCGCGCGTACGCGCGGGCCACGCGGCCGATTTCGGCCTCGACCACCTCCTGCGGGACTTCCACGTTCAGGGTCTTCTTCGTCTCGCTGACGTCGATCAGTTCTACTTTCATCGCTCGGGGATGCTCGTTCGGGAAGGTCGTGGCGCAGCGCGCCGGTGGATGGTGCGAAAGGGGGGACTCGAACCCCCACGGCCTCACGGCCACCGGATCCTAAGTCCGGCGCGTCTGCCAGTTCCGCCACTCTCGCCCGTCTGACGCGCTCGAGGCCGGATTACGTGTGCGAGCGGGCTCGGGCGCGTGGCGCCTTGGGACGGGACCATACGCGCCCAGAACAGCCAACGTTAGCACCCGGTCTCGGGCGCTGACAAGATCCCGTCCTCGGGCGAGGACGCGGACAGTCGGAAGGGAACGTGGGAGGGGAGGAAAGAGGGGAAGAGGAGAGGAGGAGGCGGCAAAGAGAAGAGGAGGCACGGAGGAGCGGAGGAAACGGAGCGACGAAAGCGGCGCGCGGAAATGCCGATGAAGCGGAGGGGAACCGTGGCAGAGTGGGTAGGATGCGGGATGCTAGGATGACGCGACCTTCATGAACAGCTGGGACGAGGAATTCCACAACCTCCAGGTTGCGTTCCTTCGGGGCGGGCCCGAGCGGCTGGCGGAGATTGACGACGCGCTGGGGCGGCTCGCGGACAGGCCGGACGACAGGGACGCCCTCGCGCAGCTGAAGCGGCTCAGCCACCGGCTGACCGGGTCGGGCGCCACCTACGATCGCCCCGCGATCAGCGCGGCGGCCAGCCAGATCGAGCGGTTGTGCGACGTGCGCCTGGCGGCCGCGGCGGTGCCGTCGGCCGCCGACATCGCGGCCTGGCGCGAGGCACGCAATGCCCTGGCGGAGGCCTTCGAGCAGCCCCTCCCCACGGTACGCGCCGCGACGGTGCCCGACCCCTCGCCCGAGGTGCCGCTGCGCACCGACCCCGAGTTCAGCGTGCTGGTGGTCGACGCCGACCCGGAGGACCGGGCCCGGCTGCAGAGCGCCCTCGAGCGCGAGGGCTACGCCGTGACGCTGCTCGACACCGTCAGGGACGCCTGCGAGCTCATCGACAGGCGCCTGCCGGACGGCATCATCGTCGACCGCCGCCTGGCCGACGGCGCCGGCACCGACATCATCCTGCACCTGCGCCAGCGGCCCGACGGCGATGTCCCCGCCGCCGTCATGCTGGCCGCCGCCGGCGACATGCTCGACCAGGTGGAGGCCATCCACATCGGCGCCGACGCCTGCTACGTGAAGCCCGACGACGTCGAGCAGGCGGTCCGCCGCCTCGTGCAGCTGTTCGATCGCCGCCGCGCCGACGCGCCGCGCATCCTCGTCGTGGAAGACGACGAGTATCACGCCTCGTTCGCGCGCACGGTGCTCGAGTCGGCCGGGTACCAGGTGGAGATCTGCGGCCGTCCCCGTGATTTCCACGAGCGGATGGCCGCCTTCCACCCGGAACTGATCCTCATGGACGTGAACCTGCCCGAGGTCACCGGCTACGACCTCGCCCGCCTGGTGCGCCAGCAGGAGCAGCACACGGCGCTGCCCATCATCTTCCTGACCTCGGAAGGGGAGATGGAGTCACGGATCGCCGCCGCGAAGGCTGGCGGCGACGAGCACCTGACCAAGCCCGTGCACCCGGCGCTGCTGGCCTCGGCCGTCGGCGCCCGCATCGAGCGTGCGCGCCTGCTGCGCACGCTCCTCTACCGCGACGGCCTGACCCGGCTCCTCACCCACGCGTCCTTCATGGACAAGGTGGAACAGGCGGTGAAGCGGCGCGAGCGCGGCGCCACTGCGCCGCTGACGCTCGTCATGCTCGACGTCGACCACTTCAAGCAGATCAACGACACGCACGGCCACCAGGCCGGCGACCGGGTGCTGGTGTCGCTCGCGTCGCTGCTGCGCCGGCATCTCCGGCGCACCGACGTCAGCGGACGCTACGGTGGCGAGGAGTTCGCCATCCTGCTCGAGGACATCGGGGCGGCGGCCACGGGCCGCCTGGTGGACCGGCTGCTCGACGCCTTCCGGCGCATCGAGCACACGACCCCCGACGGGCGGACCTTCCGGTCCACGTTCAGCGCGGGCGTTGCGCAGTGGCAGCCGGGGATGGACCGCCACAGCTGGATCGACGCCGCCGATGCCGCCCTGTACGCGGCGAAGCGCGCCGGCCGCGACCGCGTCCACGTCGTCGACTCGGCGGCCTGACGGCAGGTCCCGGCGCGTCGGCCCTCGCCCTCAGTTCCGCTTGCCGGTCGTCCCGATCACCTGCATCGCCGTGGCGAGCATGCTCGAGATGTCGGACGCGTTGGCCGGGATCACCAGCGTGTTGCTGGCCTTGGCGAGCTTGCCGAACTCGGCGATGTACTGCTCGGCGATGCGCAGTTGGACGGCCTCGGCGCCGCCCGGCATGCCGATGGCCGAGGCGACCTCGCGGATGCCCTCGGCGGTCGCCCGCGCGACGGCCAGGATGGCGGCCGCCTCGCCCTCGGCCTCGTTGATCTGCTGCTGGCGGCGGGCTTCCGACGCCTTGATCACTTCCTGCTTGGCGCCTTCCGCGGTGTTGATCGCCGCGTCGCGCTGGCCTTCCGACGTCAGGATCACCGCGCGCTTCTCGCGCTCGGCCCGCATCTGCTTCTCCATGGCGGCGAGCACGTCGGAGGGCGGCGTGATGTTCTTGATCTCGTAGCGCAGCACCTTCACGCCCCACGGGTCGGTCGCCTTGTCGAGCTCGCTGACCACCGCCGTGTTGATGTTGGTGCGTTCCTCGAAGGTCTTGTCGAGGTCGATCTTGCCGACCTCGCTGCGCAGGGTCGTCTGCGCGAGCTGCGTGATGGCGAACTGGTAGTCGGAGATGCCGTAGGAGGCGCGCTCCGGGTTGAGCACCTTCATGTAGAGGACGCCGTCGACGCCCACCTGCACGTTGTCGCGCGTGATGCAGACCTGCGCCGGGATGTCGACGGCCGTCTCCTTCAGCGTGTGCTTGTAGCGGACGACGTCGATGAACGGCACCAGGATGTGGAAGCCGGCGTCGAGCGTCGCGTAGTACCGCCCCAGGCGTTCGACGACATAGGCGCTCTGCTGCGGCACGACGATGGCCGTCTTGGCCAGCACGACCAGCAGCACGAGGGCGACAACGACAAAGACAATCAGTCCTTCCACGTCTGTGAGCTCCCTTCGCGGCGAATGCCGATGGTGAGGCCGTCGACGCTCTCGACGGTGCACCGTTCACCGGGCGAGATCGGCTGCGTGTCCACGTTGCGGGCCGACCAGACCGATCCCCGCAACTGGGCCCGCCCGATGTCGCCGACGGCGATGCCGTCCATCGCGACGGCCACCTCGCCGACGAGCGTGTCGACGCCCTTCGACGCGGCCTCGTCCCTGTGCATGTAACGGATCAGGGGGTTCCTGAAGAACGCCACGCTGATGAGGGCAAACATCGAGAAGAGGAGCCATTGCAGCCAGGGCGGCCCGCCCAGGCCGAGTCCGCCGAGGACGCCGACGATGATCGCGGCGACCCCGAAGAAGACGATGAAGAACCCGCCGGGGGTGAGGATCTCCAACGTGGCGAGCGCCAGCCCGAGGACCACCCAGTGCCACCAGATCATGTGCGTCCGTATGCCTTTCTGCGGAGAGCGCCATTATAGGGGCGCCCCGTGTGCCGGCGCCCGTCCGGCCGCCCGTCCACCCCGCGGCGGCGTCGCCGGAGGCTATGGCAGAATCGGCCGGCATGCCGGATGACATCAACGCGCTTCGCGCGCAGTTCCCCGCGCTCGCCCGCGAGCACCGGGGACGTCCCGTGGCGTACTTCGACGGCCCCGGCGGCACGCAGGTGCCCCTGCCGGTCGTCGAGGCCATGAGCGACTACCTGTGGCACCACAACGCCAACACGCACTGGCACTACCCGACCAGCCTCGAGACCGACGCGGCGATCAGGGACGCCAGGGGGGCGCTCGCCGCCTTCCTCAACGCGGGCGACGCCGGCGAGGTGAGCTTCGGGCAGAACATGACCACGATCACCTTCCACCTCGCCCGCGGACTCGCGCGCGGCTGGCAGGCAGGCGACGAGGTCGTGGTCACCGAGCTCGACCACCATGCCAACGTCGACCCGTGGCGGCAGGCCGCACGCGACTACGGCCTCGTCGTGAGGCTGGTCACGCTCGACCGGGCCCGCTGCCGCCTCGACCTGGACGCGTTGGGCGGCGCCATCGGCAGCCGCACGCGCCTCGTCGCCGTGGGCGCGGCATCCAATGCGATCGGCACCATTACGGACGTGGCCGCGGTAGCGGAGCTGGCGCGTGCGTCAGGAGCCCTCGTGTACGTGGACGCGGTGCACTACGCGCCGCACGCCCTCGTCGACGTCAGGGCCATGGGGTGCGACTTCCTGTCGTGCTCGGCGTACAAGTTCCACGGCCCGCACACAGGCGTGCTCTGGGGACGGGCGTCACTGCTGGAAACGGTTGACGTGCCGAAGCTGGCGCCGGCGCCCGCCACGGCGCCGGAGCGGCTCGAGACGGGCACGCAGAACCACGAGGGGATGGCCGGGGCAGCGGCCGCCGTCCGCTTTCTCGCCGGCGTCGGGAGCGACGTGTCCGGGACGCCGTTGCGCGAGGCGCTGGCGCAGCGCTTCGCCGCCTTCCATGCGCACGCGGCGCGCCTGACGGAGCGGTTGTGGGAAGGGCTCGGGGCGATTGACGGCGTGACGCTGTACGGCGTGCCGCCCGGCGAGCCGCGGACGCCCACGGTGGCGTTCACGGTGGACGGGCTCGCCAGCGACGACGTGGCGCGCCGCCTGGCCGACGAGGCGCTGTTTGTCTCGAGCGGCGACTTCTACGCGGCGACGCTGGTGGACCGGCTGGGACTCGCGACGCAGGGGCTCGTACGGGTCGGGTGCGCCTGCTATACGACCGATGACGAGGTCGAGCGCCTGATCGACGCGGTGTCGGCCATCGCAGCGCGCCGCTGACGCGGCACGCTGCGCCGGGCCAGGTCGGCCCTTGCGGCCGCCGGGGTCACGACCCCTGCTTGAGGCCGCGTACCTTCATGGGCAGGCCGAACAGGTCGATGAACCCGCGGGCCGCGGTGACGTCGTAGTCGCGCATCGCGAAGCTTGCGAGGCTCGTGTCGTAGAGCGACAGGGGCGATGTCGCGCTGACGGCCGTCGCCCGTCCCTTGTACAGCTTCACGCGCACGCGGCCGGTGACCACCTGGCTTGCGTGATCCACGAACGCCTGCAGCGCCTCACGCAGCGGGTGGAACCACTGCCCGTAGTACACGAGCTCGCCGTACCGCAGCGCCAGCCGCTGCTTCTCGTGGTACAGGTCGCGCTCGAGGCAGATCTGCTCGAGCGCCTTGTGCGCCTCGTAGAGGATGGTGCCGCCCGGCGTCTCGTAGACGCCGCGGCTCTTCATTCCGACCAGGCGGTTCTCGACGAGCGTCACCTGGCCGACGGCGTGACGACCGCCAATCTCGTTGAGGTGCGCGATGAGCTCGTGCGGCCGGCTGCGGTACGACTTGCGGCCGATCGCCACGGGCACGCCCGCCTCGAAGGTGATCTCGACGTACTCGGCACGGTTGGGCGCCTTCGATGGCGGCACCGAGATGGTGTAGACGCGGTCGAGCGGTTCCTCGGCCGGATCCTCGATCTCGGCGCCCTCGTGGCTGATGTGCCACAGGTTGCGATCCTGCGAGTAGATCTTCTTCTTCGTCTGGGCGATGGGGATGCCGTGCTTGCGCGCGTAGTCGATCGCGGTCTCGCGGTCGGTGAGGCCGTCGGCCAGGAACTGCGGGTCCTTCCAGGGCGAGACGATCGTCAGCGTCGGATCGAGCGCCTGGTAGGTCAGCTCGAAGCGCACCTGATCGTTGCCCTTGCCGGTGGCGCCGTGGCCGACGGCATCCGCGCCCACCTTCTTCGCGTAGAGCACCTGGTGCTTGGCGATGAGCGGACGCGCGATGCTCGTGCCGAGCAGGTAGTCCTGCTCGTAGGTCGCGTGCGCGCGCAGCATCGGGAAGCAGTACTCGGCGGCGAACTCCTTGCGGAGGTCCTTGACCAGCACCTCGTCGGCCCCGCTCGCGCGTGCCTTCCGCTCGATGTCCTTCAGCTCGTCACCCTGGCCGAGCTCGGCGGCGAAGGCGTACAGCCTGACGCCGGGGTAGCGGTCCTTCAACCACGGAAGGATGACGGACGTGTCGAGGCCGCCGGAGTAGGCGAGGACGATCTTCTTCGGAGAGTCGGTAGGCATGAAGGCAGCGTTCCCTTGCGAGTGCCGGCGTCACGCGAATCCCGTGCGCGGCAGACAAACCGGATCAGTATAGTGCGGCCGCCCTCGCCTTCGTCCGGCTGGCCGCTCACCGGACGGCGGCGGGACGGGCACCGCGTTGCGTCCGCTCAGTTGCTGCCCTCAAGTGCCTGCCGGCCTCCTGAGGGCCCGCCGTTCGGTGACCCTCGTGACGAGCCACGTGCCGTCGGCCCTCGTGAGCGCTATGGCCAGCCCGGTCGCCGCATCGCTCGTGTCATCCCTCAGGAGCCTGGCGACGACATCGGCCGTCGCGGCGTCGCCCTGGACGTCGACCTCCACCTCGTCGAGCACCACGCGGCCCGGGGCCGTGGCACGGAATGCCCGGGCGGCGGAGAGGACGGCATCGCGCCCGCGGGCCTCGCGGCCGCGTACCTCGACGACGATGTCCGGCGCGAGACGACCGCCGAGGGTGGCCAGGCCAGCCAGCCGCGCGAAGTCGGCGCGGCCGGCGTCGGCGTTCAGGGCGTCGGCCATCTCGTGCAGCTGTGCGCGGATGCGCCGTTCGTCGGTGGGCCACCACCAGCAGGCAAGGGCGACGATCGTGACGGCGGCCAGGGCGGACAGGCGGCCAGGGCTCAACACGTGCGCGTCCTCATCGTCACCACACCAGCCGCCCGAGGAGCCGGTCGCGCGTCGCGGTGCCGAAGTCGTGCAGCGTCACGGGCATGCTGCGGTTGTCGCCCACGACGTAGTACTCGTCGGGCGCGAGGGCCACTTCCTCGACCGTCCAGTCGCACGGCAGTGCGACGTACGGTTCGGCCAGCAGCTCGTCGTCGACGAAGACGCGGCCGTCCACGATGCCGACGCGTTCCCCCGGCAGCCCGATGATGCGCTTGACCAGAACCGCCGCGTCGCCGGACAGCCTGATGGCCACGACGTCGCCGCGCGCGGGCTCGCCGAGGTGATAGGCCAGCCGGTTGAGCAGCAACAGCTGGCCGTCCGCGTAGGCAGGCAGCATGCTGATGCCGACGGCCCGCACGGGGCTCAGCACGAAGCGCGAGCCCGCGAGCAGGACCGCGGCAAGGAGAGCGGCGCGCAGCAGTGTGCGCGCCGGGGAGGTGCCAACGAGCGCGCGTCGAAGGGACATGCGCCACCATCCTGCCCGCGGCGCGTGGCGCTCGTCCAGCCGGCTGCGTCGGGCGCCGCTCGACGGGATGCCGGTGAGCCTCAGGCGGGGGACGGGTGCGCGGTGAGCGACACGGACTTGACGAGCGCGAAGACGGGCAGCCCCGGACGCAGCTGGAGGCGCTCGACGGCGTCACGCGTGATCTCGGCCAGGATGATCGAGCCGCCGACGCCGACCTGCACGAGGACGCGCGCGGCGTCCAGCGACGCCACTTTCAGCACGGTGCCCGCCAGCACGTTGTGCAGGCTGACGCGCTCGGGACGCGCCGTCGCGAGGATCACATCGCGCGCCGGCACGTGGACGCGGGCGCGCTGGCCAGCGGCCAGGCGGCCCGCGGCGACGATCACGGTGCCGCCGTCGAACGCGCACGTCGCCAGCCCGTGTGCGGTGTCCACGTCCGTCACGCGCGTCTCGAGGACGCTGCCCACGTCGGCAGGCGCGACCGCCTCGCCGAGGCCCGGCTCCGTGCTGAGCGCCGTCAACGGGCCGGCAGCGACCGTGCGGCCCGCGACGAGGACGAGCATGTGGGTGGCGAGGCGGCGGACGTCCGCCATGCTGTGCGTGACGAGGACCACCGGGCGCGCGATCGTGCGGCGCAGCGCGTCGAGCTCGTCGTGCAGCCGCGCGCGGAGCGCCGCATCGGCGCCTGCGAAGGGCTCGTCCAGCAGCAGGACGTCGGGGCGGCGGGCAAGGGCCCGTGCGAGCGCCACGCGCTGTTGCTGCCCGCCGGACAGATCTGCGGGACGCCGGTCCTCGAGCCCGGCGAGATGGACGGCCGCCAGCCAGCGGCGGGCTTCCGCGGCACGCTCGGCCCGCGGCAGGTCGCCAAGGGCGGTCTCCACGTTGCGCTGCGCGTCGAGGTGGGGAAACAACGCGTAGTCCTGCGGGACGTAGCCGACGCGCCGGCGTGACGTCGCAACCCACGTGCCGTCGCGCGTGTCCGCCCACACGCGATCGGCGCAGCGGATGACGGCGTGCGTCGCGCGATGCAGGCCCGCGATCGTCCGCAGCAGGGTCGTCTTGCCGGCACCGGACGGGCCGAAGACGGCCAGCACGTCGGTGGCGCGGACAGTGAAGCTGGCATGCAGCGGTATCGGGGCATCCTGCGCGACCTCCACGTCGAGCGCGAACGTTCCCGCCTCGGCGGCCTGCCGCGCGCCGCTCATCGGCGTACGCCCCGTGTCCGCCCGAACGTGGTCGTCACCCCGAGCGTGACAAAGGCCACCACGAGGAGGAGCGCGGCCATCGCCCCGGCCCCGGTGTCATCGAGCGCCTGCATGCGGTCGTAGATGGCCACGCTCAGCGTGCGTGTCTCGCCGGGGATGTTGCCGCCGACCATCAGCACGACGCCGAACTCGCCGAGCGTGTGGGCAAAGGTCAGCACGGCCGCCGACAGCACGCCCGGCCACGCGAGCGGCAGCTCGACACGGCGGAACGTCGCCCACCGGGAGAGGCCGCAGCATGCGGCGGCTTCCCGGAGCGAGACGGGGACGGCTTCGAACGCCCGCAGCGCCGGCTGCACCGCGAACGGCAGGTTGACGAGGATCGACGCGCAGACAAGTCCCTCGAAGCTGAAGGCGAGCGTCTGGCCGGTAAGGCGGACGAACGCGTCGCCGAGCGGCGACCGTGCGCCGAACAGCGTGAGCAGGTAGAAGCCGACGACCGTGGGTGGCAGGACGAGCGGCAGCGCGACGATGGCCTCGACCGGGCCGCGCACCCGCGGGCCGGTGCGGGCGAGGTGGTGTGCGAGCCAGGTGGCGGCCGGCACCAGCACCGCGACGGTGACGGCCCCGAGCGTGAACGAGAGCCTGAATGCCTGCCAGTCCATGAGCTCAGCCCGGCGGCAGCCCGAAGCCATGGCGCTCGAGCAGCGAGCGCCCTTCCGGCCCGAGCACCATCTCGTGGAAGCGCCGCGCGACGGGCCCGGCGCCGCGCAGCAGGACCATGCGCTGCCGCAGCGGCGGATGGTGCTGCCGCGGAATCAGCACGGCATCGCCGGACGCCGACAACGGAGGAACGACGACGAGCGCGTGCGGCAGCAGGCCGCCGTCAGTGCTGCCGTTGGCGGCAAACTGCGCGGCCTGCGCGCTGTTCTCGCCGAGGACCAGCCTCGGCTGCACGGCATCCCACAGACCGTGGTGCCGCAGGACGGCCTCGGCGGCGCGGCCGTAGGGCGCGTGCGCGGGGTTGGCGATGGCAAGGCGCCGGAGCTTCCCCTCGCGCGCCAGGCGCCGCAGGCCCTCGCACTCGGGATCGACACGCAGCGGCGAGCCCGAAGGGGCAAACAGCGACAGGCGGCCGATGGCGTAGAGGGCGCCGGAGCTGTCGGCGCGGCCGGCGTCGATCACCTGCGTGGCAAACGCCTCGTCGGCCGACAGGAAGAGCTGAAACGGCGCGCCCTGCACGATCTGGCGAGCCAGGACGCCCGAGGCGCCGAAGACGAGCGACACCTCGCCGTGGCCGTCCTTCCTGAACCGCTCGGCCAGCTCGGTCAGCACGCGGCGCAGGTCGGCGGCGGCGGCGATGCGGGGCGCGTCCTGCCGCGGGGCAGGGAGGGCCGTGGCCGCGGGCCCCAGCCAGGCCAGCAGGCCAAGGGCCTGCAGGGCCTCGCGGCGTCGCACGCCAGTGCCCTCTGCCTGCGGCGTCATGGACGACATGTTCCCCCGGTTCCTGACACACGCGGCCGCCGCCCTCGGCCGATACCCCCCAGCGACAGCTGCATCGCGACACAGCATACCGGGCGTTGCCCTGCCGGATCGGCCTCGCCGCCGCGTGTCCCCTCCGCCGGCCCACGCCGCTCGCCCCCGGGTCTACGGTCCGCGGCGTGCGGTCCGCGGTACCGCGCGGATCGGCGGGCATGTCAAGATCGCCCCGTCGTGCCAGCATCCGCGTCAGCCACCGCACCGGTCCCCGCCCTTGCGGCCCGCGACGTCAGCAGGCGGTACGGCGACGGCGTCGTCGCGCTCGACGGCGTGTCGCTCGAGGTGGCCGTCGGCGAGTGCGTTGCCCTGGTGGGGGAGAGCGGCGCCGGCAAGTCGACGCTGCTGCGCTGTTTCAACAGGCTGTCCGCCGTGGACACGGGCTGTGTCGAGGTCGAGGGCGTCGACGTCCGGCGGCTCGACCCGGTGGCGCTCCGGCGGCGGATCGGCTACGTGCCGCAGGAAGGCGGCCTGCTGCCGCACTGGACGGTCGAGCGCAACGTCTCGCTCGTGCCATGGCTGGCGGGGCGGGCCGACGCACGGGCCGCGGGTCGCGCAGCGCTCGCGCGCGTGGGTCTGGATCCCGACGTCTACGGCAGCCGGCTGCCGCGCGAGCTGTCGGGCGGCCAGCGCCAGCGTGTGGCGCTGGCGCGTGCGGTTGCGGCGGCGCCCGGGATCGTGCTGCTCGACGAGCCGTTCGGCGCGCTCGACGCGCTGACCCGCGCCGACGTCCAGGCCATGTTCGACGCGCTGCGGCGATCGTCCGGCGTCGCGGCGCTGCTGGTGACGCACGACCTGCACGAGGCGGTGCGGCTCGCCGACCGGGTCGCCGTGATGCGCGCCGGCCGCATCGAGCAGGTGGACACGGCCGCGCGGCTGGTCGAGGCGCCCGCGACGCCGTACGTCGAGAGCCTCCTGGCCCGGCAGGCCGTCGGTCGACGGCCCGCCGCCGGGGACGGACGATGACGCGTGGCATCGGACGACGGGCCATGGGCGCGTGGGCGTGGGCCTGCGTGCTGACCAGCGTGCTCTCCGCCAACCTCGCGGCACAGGCGCCGCCGGTGGTCATCGGGTCGAAGCCGTTCGGCGAGAGCTACCTGCTCGCCGAGCTGTGCGCGCAGCTGCTCGAAGCCCACGACGTCGAGGTGACACGGCGCTTCGGCCTGGGCGGCACCGAGATCCTCTTCGCGGCGATGCGCGCCGGGCGCATCGACCTGTATCCCGAGTACAGCGGCGCAGGGCTGCGCGTCATCCTCCAGGTGCACGACGTGCGTACCCCCACCGACGTGTTCGACACCGTGTCGCGCACGTTCCGTGACGAGTTCGACCTCCGGTGGCTCCCGCCGCTCGGCTTCGAGAACACCTACGCGATCTCGGTGCGGACCGAGCTGGCCGAGCGCCTGGGGCTGCGGACGCTGAGCGACGCGGCACGTGTCAGCGACAGGTTACGCGCCGGGTTCACCGCCGATTTCATCGGCCTCCCGGACGGCCTGCCCGCGCTGCGCGACGCCTACGGACTGGCGCCGCGCGAGGTCAACGCGCTTGCCCCCGCCGTGAAGTACCAGGCGCTCGCGGCCGGGGCGGTCGACATCATCGACGCGTACTCCACCGACGGCCTGCTCGCGCGCTACCCGCTGACGGTCCTCGAGGACGACAAGCGGGTGTTCCCGCCCTATGACGCGGCGATCGTCATCCGCGGCGCCGTCGCGCGGGCGCGTCCCGAGGTGGTCGCCGCGCTTACGCTGCTCAGCGGGCGCCTGGACGTCGAGCGCATGCGCGCGCTCAACGCGCGGCTCGAGGTCGCCGGCGACGACGTCGGCCAGGTGGCGCGCGACGCGCTGCGCGACCTCGGGCTGCTCGAGGCGGCCGGCGGGGCCGCGACGGCGGCCGACGTGCCGCGCGGGCGGTCCGGTCTTGCCGCGTGGGCGTCGTACCTCTGGACGGAGCGGCAGGCCCTGGGCCGGATGACGCTCCGGCACCTCCTGCTCGTCGCGGCGTCGCTCGGCCTGGCCATCCTCGTGGCCGTCCCGCTCGGCCTGCTGCTCGAGCGCGTCAGGCGCGCCGAGCCGTTCGTCCGCGCAATCGGCGTGCTCCAGACGATTCCCGGCCTGGCGCTGCTCGCGTTCATGATCCCCGTCCTCGGAATCGGCGTCGCCCCGGCCATCACGGCACTCTTCCTGTATTCGCTGTATCCCATCGTCCGCAACACGCTGACGGGCGTGCGCGAGGCCGACCCGGCGGCCGTCGCGGCCGCGACGGCGCTGGGGATGACGCCACTGCAGGTGCTGCGGTACGTCCGCCTGCCCCTTGCCGCGCCCGTCATCATGGCCGGCATCCGGACGGCCGCGGTGATGAACGTGGGCACCGCGACGCTCGCGGCCCTGATCGGCGCGGGCGGCCTCGGCGATCCGATCGTCGCCGGTCTGGCGCTCGCCGACACGCGCATGATCCTGGCGGGCGCGGTGCCGGCCGCGGCGCTCGCCGTGCTCGTGGACGCCGTCCTTGGATGGCTCCAGCGCCGGGCCGATCCGCAGGTCTCGGTGCCTGCGCGGTCGGACGGCGGCGGCGACCGGTGATAATACGTCCCAACTTTTCCCCTCCCCAGGAGAGTGTCTGTGAAGTCACACGGTGAAGGAGCCACACGGCGAACGTTCCTCAAGACCTCGGGCGGTGCGGCCGCAGCCGTCGCGCTGACGGGCGTGCCGCTGCGCGCACGCCAGGACAAGCTGCGCATCGCCGTGATCGGGTGCGGCGGGCGCGGCGCCGCCAACCTGAAGGGCGTCTCGTCGGAGCACATCGCGGTGCTGTGCGACGTCGACAGCCGCGCGCTCGACCGCGCCGGGCAGATGTTTCCGCAGGCCCGCCGCGAGAAGGACTTCCGCCGCGTCTTCGATCGGCCGGACGAGTTCGACGCGGTGGTGGTCAGCACGTGTGAGCACACGCACGCGTTCGCGACGCTGCCCGCGCTGCAGCTGAAGAAGCACGTGTACTGCGAGAAGCCGCTCGCCTACAACGTGCACGAGACGCGCGTCATCCGCGAGGCCGCGGCGGCGGCCGGCGTCGCGACGCAGATGGGCACGCAGATTCACGCGGGCGACAACTACAGGCGCGTCGTCGAGATCATCCAGGGCGGCGCGATTGGCACCGTGAGCGAGGTGCACGTCTGGGTGGGCCGCGCCTGGGGCCGCCACGCGTCGGAGGCCGAGGCCAAGGCGCACGGCGACATCGTCTTCGTGCAGGAGCGGCCGTCGACGGCCGACCCGGTGCCGCCGCACCTCGACTGGGACCTGTGGCTCGGCCCGGCGCCCGCGCGCCCGTTCAACGAGGTCTATTACCCGGGTCCCAAGTGGTACCGGTGGTGGGACTTCGGCAACGGCACGATGAGCGACCTCGGCAGCCACTGGATCGACCTGCCGTTCTGGGCGCTCAAGCTCAAGGCCCCAACCACCATCGAGGCCCACGGACCGGAACCGCACCCGGAGCTCGCGCCGGCGTCGATGCGCGCCGTGTACGAGTACCGCGCGAAGGGCGAGCAGCCCGCGCTGACGCTCACGTGGTACCAGGGGACCGAGAAGCCCGAGCTGCTCGCCAAGGGCGTGATCCCCACCTACAACAGCGGCGTGCTGTTTGTCGGCACCAACGGCATGGTGCTCGCCGACTACTCGAAGCACGTCGTGCTGCTCGACGGGAAGGTGGAGCACTTCCAGCGTCCCCCGCAGTCGATCCCGCCGTCGATTGGCCACTACCAGGAGTGGATCCACGCGGCCAAGACCGGCGCGCCGACGACCTGCAACTTCGAGTACGCCGGCTGGCTCACCGAGGCGAACCACCTTGGCAACGTCGCGTACCGCGTGGGCAGGAAGCTCGAGTGGGACGCCGCCGCCATGCGCGCGACCAACGCGCCGGAGGCGGCGCCGTTCCTGAAGCGGCCGACGTACCGCGACGGCTGGTCGCTCGGCTAGCGGTGACCTCACGACCCGCAGGCGGCGGCCTCGCGGCCGCCCCGCCTGCGGGCGCCCCCTGCCTCCCCCGCCGACGGGCGGCTCGACGCATGCCGCGGCCCCGGTGTCATCCGGGGCCGTTTCATGTGACACTGCGCTGGCATCCGCAAGACAGAGCAGTCGCGCAAGGAGTACCGAGCCCATGCCCGAGTCCGTCCATCGCACCCGTCTGTTCACTGGCTGCATCATCTCGCTGGTGGCCACCGCCTTCGGCTTCGCCGTCCGCGCCGCAATCCTCGAGGACTGGCGCAGCGAGTTCAACCTGACGCAGGAGCAGATCGGCTACATCCTCGGAGCGGGACTCTTCCCGTTCGCGATCTCGATCATCCTCTTCAGCCTGGTCATCGACAGGCTGGGCAATGGCGTGTCGATGGCGATTGCCTTCGTCCTGCACGTGGCGTCGGCGGTCATCACGCTCGCCGCGCCGCTGGCGCTCGCCGGGCCGGGCGCGTCGCCGGAGGCGATCGAGGCAGGCCAGCGCGCAGGCTTCACGCTGCTGTACATCGGGACGTTCATCTTCGCCCTCGGCAATGGCACCGTCGAGGCCGTGGTCAATCCCGTCACCGCGACGCTCTATCCGCGCGAGAAGACGCGCTACCTGAACATCCTGCACGCCGGGTGGCCCGGCGGCCTCGTGCTGGGCGGGCTGCTGGCGATCGCGTCGAGCGCCATCGAGCCGGGCACGCTGCCCGGGCGGCTGTGGCAGTGGCAGATGGGGCTGGTGCTGATTCCCACCGTGATCTACGGCGCGATGCTGCTCGGCCAGCCGTTTCCCGTACAGGAACGTGTCGCAGCCAACGTGCCCTACATCGACATGCTCCGCGAATTCGGCGCCGGCAGCTGCTTCATCGTGTCGTTCTTCCTCGTCGCCGGCCTCAACCAGATTCTCGTCATCACCGGTGTGGAGACCTTCGGCCTTGCCGGACAGCTGCTCATCGCCCTCGTGCCGACGATCCTGTTTGCCATGTACGTCCGCACCCTGGGGCGTCCGATGTTCATCCTGCTGCTGCTCGTGATGGTGCTGCTCGCGACGACCGAGCTCGGCACCGACAGCTGGATCGCCGACATCATGCGCACCGTGCTGACCAGCCCGACGCTCGGCACGCTGTTCCTCGTCTGGACGTCGCTCATCATGTTCGTCCTGCGCTTCTTCGCCGGGCCGATCGTCCACCGCATCAGCCCGCTCGGCCTGCTGGCCGCCAGCGCCGCCATCGCCGTGGTGGGCCTCGTGTGGCTGGCCAACGCCGGCACGTCGGCAGCCATGCTGTTTGCCGCCGCCACGTTCTACGGCCTCGGCAAGACGTTCTTCTGGCCGACCACCCTCGGGGTGGTGAGCGAGCAGTACCCGCGCGGTGGCGCGCTGATGCTCAACGCGATCGCCGGCGTCGGCATGATCTCGGTCGGCACGCTCGGCAACCCCGCGATTGGCGCCGTGCAGGACTCGGCGCTCGCAGCCGAGGTGCGCCTCGCCGACCCGGCGCTCGCCGAGCAGCTGACGGTGATGCGCCCCGGGCTCTTCGGCGACTCGTACGCGCTCGACCCCGCGCTTCGTGCTGCGCTTCCGCCCGACCAGGCCGAGCTCGTGGCCGCGGCCGACCGTGCCACGAAGCAGGCGACGCTCGGCAAGATCGCAATCCTGCCGGCCATCATGCTCGTCTGCTACCTGGGGCTCATCGCGTGGTTTGCGTCACGCGGCGGTTACCGGATCACGTCGCTGCACGACGAGGCGGGCGCCGCAGCGGGCAGCTCTCCCTGACGTCCGTCGTGCCGACGCGCAGGTGCCGTCGCGACGTGACCGGGCGGCGCCTGTGCGTCATGCTGGCAAGCCATTGACCCGCAGGCGTGCGCCGCGGGTATGCTGCGGTCGCTTCGACATGCGGCCGTAAGCCCGGTCTTGGCCCACAGGAGAACCACGCACACGTGTCCTCGCACTTCACCACCCTCGATGCCCTCGTCCTGTTCGCGTATGTCATCGGCGTCACGCTCTGGGGCGTGTGGCTCGGGCGCGGCCAGACCGGTGCCCGCGACTACTTCCTCGGGGGACGCGACCTGCCATGGGTCGCGGTGCTGTTCTCCGTCGTCGCGACCGAGACCAGCACGCTCACGTTCCTGAGCATCCCGGGCGTCGCCTACGCGACCGACCTCGGCTTCCTGCAGCTCACCCTCGGCTACCTGCTGGGGCGGACGCTCGTGGCGTTCGTGTTCCTGCCGGCGTACTACCGCGGCGAGATCGGCACCGCCTACGCCCTGCTCGAGTCGCGCTTCGGCGGGCGTACGCGGCGCTTCGCGTCGGGCATCTTCATGTTCACGCGGGCGCTCGCCGACGGCGTCCGCCTGTTTGCCACGGCGATTCCTCTCGCTCTCATCACCGGGTGGGACTACCCGACGTCGATCCTCGTCATCGGCGTCCTGACGCTGATTTACACGTACTACGGCGGCATCCGCTCCGTCGTCTGGACCGACGCACTCCAGATGTGCGTGTACCTCGGAGGCGCCGTGGGCGCGCTGTACGTCCTGGCCGACAGGCTTCCGGACGGCCTGGGCGGTCTCTTCGCGGCAGCAGGCGCCGCCGGCAAGACGGGGATGCTCGACCTCTCGTTCGACCTCTCCGACCCGTACACGCTCTGGGCCGGCATCCTCGGTGGCGGCTTCCTCTCGATGGCATCGCACGGGACCGACCAGCTGATCGTCCAGCGCCTGCTGACGTGCCGCGACCTGCGCCGCAGCCAGATGGCGCTCATCGGCTCGGGCCTCGTCGTCATGGCCCAGTTCGCGCTGTTCCTCGTGATCGGCCTGGCGCTGTGGCAGTTCTACGGGACGCGCGCCTTCGAGCGCACCGACGAGATCTTCGTGACGTTCATCATCGAGGAGCTCCCCCCGGGCGTGACCGGCCTCGTGCTGGCGTCGATCTTCGCGGCCGCGATGTCGTCGCTCTCGTCGTCGCTGAACTCGCTGGCCTCCGCCAGCGCGTACGACTTCTATGCCGCGGCACGCCAGCGCACCGACGCCGACCTGTTTCGCATGGGGCGCATCTTCACGCTGGCGTGGGCCGTCATCCTCGTGGGCGGCGCGCTCCTGTTCCGGTCGCGCGAGACGCCCGTCGTCGAGCTGGGCCTCGCGATCCAGTCGTTCACCTACGGGGGCCTGCTCGGCGGGTTCTTCCTCGCCGTGCTGCACCCGACGATCAGGGAACGCGACGCGATCGGCGCCATCGGCGCCGGGATGTTCCTCATGTCGATCGTCGTGTTCGCGCGCTGGTACGCGGTACTGGCCGGCATGCTGGGCGCCGGCGCTCTCGGCGACGCCCTGATCGCCATCGGCAGTGTGGCGTGGCCCTGGCACGTCGTGATGGGCACGGTGCTTACCTACGGCACCGGCATGCTGCTCGCGCTGCGGCGTTGACGTTGCGTGCCCGCTCCGCCCCCTCGCGCGAGGAGCGGTTCACCCCTGCGGGCCGTCGGCCGCGGGTTCCGTCCGCCATTCCCCGACGAGGATGCCGAGCACGCGGGGATCGCCGGGCGGCTGCCACGTGGGCTCCACCTCGAGCGTGAGCCGGAGCCATCGGCCGTGCCGCAGGTTGGGCGGCACCTCGTAGGTCAGCTCTGTCCGCGGGCCGTGGGGCAGGGTGCGCTCGTCGGCCAGGCGCCCGTCGAGGTAGATGCGCAGCGTCTCGGTGTTGGGCGTCATGTTGTGCACCGGCAGCGTGATCGACCTGATGTTGCTGGGCAGGTAGATGACGGCGTAGCCGGAGCTCCACCTGTAGATCTCGCCGTTCTCGCCAACCTGCGGCCCGTACAGGCCGCGCGGTGACGGCACCGCGTCGGCCGTTGGCGTCCGCGTGACCACGCGCAGCGGCCAGCTGACGATGACGATGGCGGCAAGAGCCGCGGCGCACCATCGCCATCGGCGGGACGCGACGTGCACGCCGACGCACGCGAGGGCCGCACATGTCGTGCTGATGACGATGTCTTCGGCCAGCAGGATGCGGTCGCCTGTCAGCATCGTCACGACGAGGCCGCTGAGGCCGCCGGCCAGGCCGAGCATCGGCCAGCCCGATCGGTCGCCGGCCGGTGCGTTGCCCGGGGCGCGAACGCCCACGACGACAGTGCCCAGGACGAAGCCCCAGACGACGAGACCGAGCAGGCCGAGATCGGTGGCGACGAGCAGGAACGTGTTGTGGGCCGACAGGCGCGCGTCTTCGGGCAGGGTCTCGACGTCGAGTGCCTTGCGGTAGCGCTCGAACTCGTTGACGCCCATGCCGAGGCCGACGCCGGTCAGCGGCGCGTCGCGCATCATCGCGGCGGTCGTCTGCCACACCGCGAGCCGCCCCTTGGCGATGGCATCGAGCGGCTGGCGCAGGTTCAGCGTGTAGAGCCAGGTGTGCAGGTACGAGGTCTGCTGGGCGTGCTGCACGTTGAACGCCGTGCCGGCGATGGCGAGGATGGCGAGGATGGACAGGACGGAGACGAGCGCGGCGCGGGCGATGCGCCGTCCGCGCGTGCGGACGATCGCCCAGGGATCGACGGCGTCGAGCTGGCGGCGCAGGCCGAGCCAGGCCACCACGCCGCAGGCGACGCCGAGCGACAGGAGCCCGATGCGCCCGGCGGTCATGACCATCGCCATCACGATCACGAGGAAGGCGCCGCCCCACGCGATGCGGCGCCACCCGGAGGCGCCAAGGGCGAGCCCGAGGATGACAGGGCCGACGAGCGCGTAGTACGCGGCCAGCGCGTTTGGGTCGACAAACGTCGCGTTGATCCTGACGATGCCCGGGTCGAAGACCTGCCACGCGGTCTGGAGGCCGATGCCGGTGGCTGCCTGCACGAACCCGAAGGCTGCCGTGGCCAGCGCGCCGGATGCGGCGACGACGAGGTAGCGCCGGCGCGTCTCGCGTGTGACCGCCGCATATACGACGAGCGCGCAGAGCAGGCCGTCGGCCAGCGTGGCCAGCTGCGGGATCGCGACGACTTCAGCTGTCGTCCTGGTGGCGAAGACGTACGAGGGCACCTGGGACGCCAGGTCGCGCCACACCTGCTCGAGCGCGCTCGCGCGCAGCCGGTCGGGCGTCATCCAGGCGCCCACGGAGACGAAGGCAACGAGCACGAACAGGCCCCACGCGACGGCAAAGATCGGCGTGCCGCGGCCGGCTGTGCGCCGGAGCGCCAGCCGCACGAGCGTCGGGATCGCCTGCGTCAGCACCACCAGGTGGACGAGCGCCGGGGGGATGGCCGGGGCGAGCACCGGCAGCACCGGCAGGAGCGGCACGACGCCGAGCAGCACGGCCGGCCCGGCCGCGGGCACGGCGATGTTTGCCACGAGGAGGCCGCCCAGCGCCGCGACCAGCCAGCCCGGTACCGTGGGCGTCGTCGCCACCGCCGCCAGCGGTCCTGCCACGTAGAGAGCCGCCGCCAGCAGCAGGAGCAGACGCCACGTCCACGACGTCCAGGCCGGGCTGAAGCGGACGGAGGTCGTCGGGAGGCCCGGGCTGGTCGATGGTCTGAGCACGCGCGTGTGAGTCCGAAGGGTGCGGGCCGCGTGATGGCTGCCCGCGCGCGACGCCCAGTAGTGTAACGGCACGCGCCGGTCCGTCCCTGCGGAACCTCGACGGGAGTGTCCCGACCTGTGCTGTTGCGGCGTGAGCCTCGTTACCGCCAAGAGGGAGCCGACGGCATGACGTTCCTCGAGGCGTTCCGGGCCGGCGACAGGGGGCGGGCGGCCGAGCCCGATGCGGGCCAGTCGGCGCTCATCGCCGACTGGCTGACCGCGCGTCCGGCGGCGCTGTTCGACGAGCTGCTCGCGGTGCAGCCGACGTGGCAGGCGGGACGGCTCGCGTTCGTCACGAGATACGCGGACGTCGTCGGCATCCTGGGACGCCCCGACGCGTTCAGCGTGTCGCCGTACAGGGACGCCATCACCGCCATCAACCGGGGGCCGAACTTCCTGCTGGGCATGGACGACGGCCCGGAGTACCGGGCGGAGCTGGCCTTGCTGCGCCATGTCTTCCGGCCGGAGGACGGTCGCGCCGTGGCCGACCTCGCGCTCGCCCGCGCGACAAGCCTCGTCGAGGCCGCCGCGAGCCGGGACGGCCGGCTCGAGCTGACCGACGGCTACGCGCTGCCCGTGGCCTCGGCCATTGCCGCCGAGTACCTGGGCGCCAGCGTGGGTGAGCCGTCCGAGCTGGCCGAGTGGGCGCGCGCCATCTTTACCGACGCGTTCGTGAACGTGCTGCGCCTGCCGCTGCTGACGCGGCGTGCCATGCGCGCGAGCGAGACACTTCGTGCCCGTCTGGACGAGTTGCTCGCGCGTGAAAGGGTGGCAGCTTCTGCAGCACGGACAAGTCGAGACCTGACCCCGGATGCTGCAACGCGAGACCTGACCCCGGGAGTGGCCCCGGGAGTGGTGCTGCGCAGGCTCCTCGATCGTCAGACACACGGGGAGCCGGCGGTCACCGACGCGCGGGTGCGCGACATCCTCCTGTGGTGCACCGCCGGGATGATCGACAACATCAACACGGCGACGTGCTCGGCGATCGACAGGCTGCTCGGCCTGCCCGCCGTCCTGCCGCCGGCGGTGGAGGCCGCGCGTGCCGGCGACGCGCCGACGCTGTGGCGGTACGTGCGGGAGGCGCTCCGCGTCAGGACACCGACGCCGATGGTGGCGCGGCGCTGCATCGCCCCCGTGACCGTGTCGGCCGGCCTGTCCTGCGAGCTGACGATCGAGCCGGGAGCGCTCGTGCTCGCAGGGCTGGGGACGGCGATGAAGGACCCGTCGGTCGTCGAGGACCCGGCCGCTTTCCGCGTCGACCGTCCCGACAGCCACTACCTGCACTTCGGCGTCGGCCTGCACGCCTGCCTCGGGTCGCAGCTTGCCGAGGCCATCGTCACGGCGCTCGTCGCGGCAGTGCTGCGGATGCCCGGACTGCGCCGCGAGAGCGGGCTCATCGGCCGATACCGCGCCGCCGGCCCGTTTCCGAAGCGCCTCGTGGTGCGTGTCGGGCCGTGAGCCCCCGCCGCGACGCCTGCCTCGCGCCTACCGCGTCGGCGGCAGGATGACCTTGTCCACCGGCCTGACGCCGTACGCGGGCGGCAGCTCGCGGTAGTCGGTGCCGGTGCGGGCGTTCCAGTCCCAGGCCACGCGGCCGCCACGCAGGGTGAGCTCGCACGTAAGGCGCTGCGTCCCGCTGATGGTCCCGCGCGAGCCGTCGGCAAAGCCGAACTGCCCCTCGTCGAGCCGGAACACGGCGATGTCGGCCTCCGCGCCGGGCGTCAGGTGTCCGAGCTCCGGACGGCCGATCGTGCGGGCGGGCACGTCGGTGGATCGACGCACCACGTCCTGCAGCGACATTCCCATCGCGAGGAACTTCGACATCGTCGTCGGCATGTCCATCATGGCGCCGTTCGAGCTGCCCGTGTGGAGGTCCGTCGAGATGGTGTCGGGATAGAACCCCTGCTGCACGGCCGGCACGGCGTTGCGGAACACGAAGCTGCCGCCGCCGTGGCCGACGTCGAACACGACGCCGCGCTGACGTGCGCGATTGAGGTAGTCGAGCAGTCGGCCGTTGGCGTCCACGTAGGGAACGGGGCCGCGGAACATGTGCGTGCTGATGTCGCCGGGACGCAGGCGCTCGGTCACCAGCACGTAGTAGGGACGCTCCTCGCGGAAGTAGCCGAAGTCGACCATGACGGGCACGCCGGCGGCCTGGCCGGCCTCGATCGCCCGGTCCACCGACACCCATTCCGGCCCCTGGTAGTGGGCCGACTTGATGCCGACGACCACGTCGCGGTGCTTGCGGGCCATTGCCGCCGTGGCCTCGGCGTCCATGTCGTGCACGTTCTGCTCGGGGACGTCGGTGATCATGCCAAGGCCGACGATGTTGAGCATCGCCAGGACGCGCGTGCGCGCGCGGTCGATGACGGTGCGGCGGAAGTCCTCGAAGTTGCGCCAGCCCGAGCTGCCGGCATCGACCATCGTCGTGACGCCGGTGCGGAAGCTGTAGCTGTCGGGCCTGACGCTGTTGTCGCCGGCCCACGCGTCGGGGATGTTGGTCGTCGAGAAGACATGGACGTGGATGTCCACGAGGCCGGGCGTCACGTACAGGCCGCGGACGTCCACGACGCGGCGCGCGCGCGAGGCAACGATGTCGCCCCCGACGGCGGCGACCTTGCCGCCGGCGACGGCGACGTCCATGACGCCGTCGACGCCGTTGCGCGGGTCGATGACGTGCCCGCCCTGCAGCACGAGGTCGTAGGCGAACGCGTCCGCGGCCTGGCCGCCCTGTCGGGCACGGTTGTCGGGCTGCTGCGCAAGCGCCGGCGAGGCGGCGGCGAAGCAGCCGATCGCGGCGACCAGCAGGAGGAGACGGGACGAAAGGGGGAGGGCACGGGCGGTCTTTGTCGTCACGTGGTGATGGCTCCGGGAAACGGTTGCGTGTGTTCTATCACGCACGCCGGGCCTCGTGCTGGTCGTGGCGACTGCGACCCCCCTCCGCGGGGGGCGTTCCCCCCTACGGTTCGAAGATGTCGGTGCGCTGCCGGCCGTCGCCAGCCCACGGGCGCAGGTAGGCCGTGCCGCGGTTCACGCGCTCGGTCAGCGACGTCAGGAGGTCCATCGTCTGCGGCGTGAACTGCGTGACGTGGCAGCCCAGCGCCGCACGGGCCCGCCTGGCGTCCTCGTCGGTATAGGGCACCCGCAGCGTGAGATGCTCGTCGGCCGTCGGGCGGAAGGGCGCGGGGAAGTTCAGCGATGCGACGAGCTCCGGGGTCACGCCGCTCGCGGGCAGGGCCGCGTAGTACAGGCGACCGGTCACGTCGCCTGCCTGGACGATCTGCGTGACGACGGCGCTGACGAGGCGATGGTCCGCGTGTCCGTAGCCGCCTTCGGGACCCCACGTCACGATCGCGTCCGGCTCGATGTCGCGAATCGTCTGCGTCAGGCGCTCGGCGAGCTCGCCGAGCACCTTCATGTTGTGCAGCCCGCCGTCGGGCAGGCCATACAGGATCGGGGCCCGCGTGCCGAGCTCCCTGGCGGCGCAGGCCGCCTCCTCGGCCCGCGCGGCTGCCAGTTTCGGGCCGGCCGGGATGCCGGCGAAGGGCGTCACGCCCCTGTCGCCGCTGGTCGTGATGACCAGGTGGACTTCCACGTCGGGCTGCCGGCCGTAGTGCGCCAGCAGCGGTCCGGCCATCGTCTCGTCGTCGGGATGCGCGAACACCGCCAGCAGCTTGCGGATCTTGCGTTCAACCTGCGACGACGCCGCCGCGAGGGCCTGGCGGATGTACGGCTCGAGGCCGTCCGCCATGCGCCCGAACCCGAGCTCCGTCGGGTGGCTGTCGTCAACGGTGCCATCGCCGTCGCGGCCGAGCAGGTCGCGACTGGGCACGAAGCTGATGAGCGTGTCGCCCGCGGCGCGCCTCTCCTCGTAGATTCGGCGGAGGTACGCGTTCGACGTCGCGATGTCGGCAGCCTTGGCCGGCCGGAACCTGCTGTTCGGGTAGATCAGGTGCTCGACGAGGACAATCGGCGTGCGCGGACGCGCGGCACGGATGGTCTCGATGAGGCGCGGCATCCGCTCGGCAACCTCGTCGGGCTTGAGGTTCGGCAGCGGATCGAGCACGTACACAGCCGGATCGAGTTCGGCCAGAAGCCTCGCCACCTCGGGCTCGGCCTTGCCGTTGCCCGAGAACCCCAGGTTGACGAACGGCACGCCGAGGCGCCGCTCGAGGATGGCCGTATAGGCCATCCCGGGACGCGACGCGCAGCAGCCCTGCGTGATGGACGTCCCGTAGACGACCACGGGCCGTGCCGTCGACGGGGGCTCGAAGCGGAAGGACGCGTCCTCGGGCACGCCGACTTCCAGGCTCGAGACGCCGTTGTAGAGCGGCAGGTAGAGCTTGAACTCGCGGGGCTCCGGCGTCATGCGGGCGATCACCTCGGCGTCGTTGGTCGGCGACTCGGTCGGCCGGGCGCCGCCGACGAAATACCACGCGCCGTCCTCGCGGGCGTAGAGGTCGAGGCCGCTCACCCCCGTCGCAGGCATGTGGGGCAGGGCCAGCCGGTCGAGCGTCACCGTCCAGCGGACGCGCACGTGCGTGGCGTCACTCGTGAACCGGACGCTCATGCCCGTCGAGTTGCGCGACAGGTGCCAGACAGGCTCCCGGAGCTCCTTCATCGCGCGCCCCGGGAACCGATCGAACGGGCTGGCGGTGTCGCGCCAGGCCTGTCCTTCGATGACCGCTGGCGTGACCGCGTGCCAGCGATAGGTGATCGGATCGGGCGTCTCGTCCTCCTGCGCGAACGCCGCGGACGGCGCCAGGACGACAAGCAGCAACAGCAGGCGTGCGATGGGCATGGTGAACCTGTAAGGGCGGATGTCGCGCACCAGCATAAACGAGGGGAACCGGACGGAGGTTCCCCTCGCATGCGCCGCCTAGCGTGTGGACGTCGCGGGCGTGATCACGATGTTGCGGTACTCCACCGGGCCGTGGTCGCCCTGGAGCATGATCGGGCCTGGCTCGCCTTCGGCGCTGTCGAGCGCGCCACCCGTGATCCCCGGGATTTCACGGTTGCAGATCACGGTCGTGCCGTTGAGCACGTACGTGATCATGCGGCCCACGAGTGTGACCTCCATCGACTGCCACTCGCCCGCGGGGCGCGCGACGTTCTCGCTGGGCGCGAGGAAGCCGTAGACGCCGCCGAGATGGTGCGACGACGGCTCGAGCCCGACGGCGTCGTCGACCTGCAGCTCGTAGCGGCCGCGAAGGTACACCCCGCTGTTGGCGCCCTCGGGCACGCGGAACTCGAGCTGGAGCTTGAAGTCGTCGAACGTCCGCGTCGTGCGGAGGTTGGCGCCGCTCTTCGCGTTGGCGAGTACGCCGCCCGTCGCGCGCCACTCGCTGGTGCCTCTGCCGATCGGCTCCCACCCGTCGAGCGACGTGCCGTCAAACAGCGTGATGGGCTCGCCCCAGACCGGCGGCGTCGCGCGCCGGAGCGACGGGGCGCGGCTGCCCGTCCACGTCGAGGTCTGTCCGTTGCCGGAGGTCATCGTGCCCGCGAGCCGGTCGCCGGTGAGGCGTCCCTCAAAGGTGATGTCGCCAGGATGGCTTTCCCACTGCGGCGGGATGGCGAAGCGGAACGTACCGTCGTCGTCAGCCTCGATCTTCGCGATGGGCCGGGCGCTGCCGCCGGGGCCCACGAAGCGGCCGACGAGCGTCGCGCGACCCGACCGCTCCACCTCGAGCCAGGACGGCGCGTTGCCCCGCCCGCTCTGCACGACGAGATCCCAGCGTCCGATGAGGGCGCTCGACCCGCCGCGCGACTGCGCGACGACCCCCGGTCCTGCCATGATGACCACCAACAGCGCGGCGCCTGTTGCGACGCGAGCAAGCATGTCTCCTCCTCAGGTGCGGATGTGCGGCGTGCGTAGACACGTGCGCCGCGGATGCGTCCGGGCTGCCTCGATCGACGTGAGGCTGTGCCGCAGGCGGCCCAAGTATATCGGCGTGTGCGCGCCTGAAAAGGATCGCGCGACAGCGCGTGTCGTCTTCGCGCGGATAATGGAAGGGTGCAGCTGCCTCTCTCCGTACTCGAGCTCGGACGTGTCCGCCAGGGCTTCACGCGGCGTGACGCCCTCGACCAGGCCCGCGACCTCGCCCGGCACGTCGAGGCGCTCGGCTACCGTCGCATCTGGGTCGCCGAGCACCACAACATGCCGACGGTCACCACCGCGGCCACTTCGCTGGTCATCCAGCACCTGGCCGCGGCCACGTCGACGATCCGGGTCGGGGCGGGCGGCATCATGCTGCCCAACCATGCGCCGTACGTGATCGCCGAGCAGTTCGGCACGCTCGAGACGCTGTTCCCCGGCCGCATCGACCTCGGCCTCGGACGCGCGCCAGGCACCGACCAGCTCACGCTGCGCGCCCTGCGTCGCCATCCGGACGACGCGGATCGCTTCCCCCAGGACGTCCTCGAGCTGCAGGCGTACCTCGCGCCGCCGACTCCCGGCCAGCGCATCGAGGCGGTGCCGGGGTCGGGGACGAACGTGCCGATCTGGATCCTCGGGTCGAGCCTCTTCGGGGCGCGGCTGGCAGCCGAGCTGGGCCTGCCCTACGGGTTCGCGTCGCACTTCGCGCCGCACCACCTCGACGCCGCGCTGCGCCTCTATCGGGCCGAGTTCAGGCCGTCGGCGCAGCAGGCCGAGCCGTACGTGATGGTCGGCGTCAACGTGATTGCGGCGGAGACCGACGCCGAGGCGCGGCGCCTCGCGACGTCGCAGCAGATGTCGTTTGCCGACATCTTTCGCGGCACCCGGCAGCTCATGCAGCCGCCGATCGACGACATCGACACGTACTGGACGCCGCTCGAGAAGGCGCAGGCCGCACAGATGCTCGCGTGCAGCATCATCGGCAGCGTGGAGACGGTGCGGGAGGGGCTCGCCGGCCTGTTCGCACGCACGCAGGCCGACGAGCTGATCGTCGTGTCGGACGTCTACGACCCGGCCAGCCGCTTCCGCTCGTTCGAGCTCATCGCCGAGGCCGCGTCGGTGCTCGCGCGGGCCACCCTCGCGCCGTCGAAGTAGCGATACGTCCGGCCGTCGGCGCCCCGCACGGTGGAGAACGTCGCGGTGACGGCGTACGTGCCGTCAGGGGTGGCGGCCGTGTGGTCTGTCGTCGTGACCGCCGGCATCGGGGCGCCGCCGTGCAAGGCTTCCTTCAGCACGCGTCCCTGCATGGACGCAGGCGCGTCGATGCCGAGCAGCGCCAGGAACGTCGGCGCGAAGTCGACGTTGCCGCTCGGGACGTCCAGCGTCACGCCCTGTCGGATGTCGGGACCCGCGGCGATGAGCGTGTTGTGCACGTCCCAGGGGCTCGTGCTGCCATGTCCCGCCGTGCCGCCGGAGGCCGACGTGCCCTGGGCGCCGTGCGCGTTCCTGTCGTCGGTCCAGTCGGGGGAGTAGAGGATCTGCGCCGAGCGCGCGTGCCGCCAGCGGATGGCGTCGAACGAGAGGGTCCCGGGCACCGCGCCGTCGAGCGCGCCCGGCTCCGACGCCTGCGTGAAGATGGCGCCGACGCCCCTGGTCCGCTGGAGGGCCTTCACGATGTCGCCGACGACGGCAGGCGACTCGTCGCGGACGTAGATGGCGCCGCCGCTCATCACGATGCTCGCCTCCGCCCCCTCGCCCTTCACGTACGGCGCGAGCACCGCGTTCACCGCCGGGGCACCGGTGTAGGTCGAGAAGCCGTGGTCGGACGTCACCCAGATGTTGTACTGGTCGAGCAGTCCCAGCGCGGCCAGCCCGTCCTGCACACGCCCGATCTCGGCGTCCACCTGCCGCAGCACCGCGAGGGTCGCGGGGGCGCCGATGCCGTTGGCATGTGCGGTGGCGTCCAGCGCACCGAGCCAGAGCACCGTCACCGACGGGTCGACCTGCGGAATGCCGACCTTCAGCAGCGTGTCGACGGCGTGGGCGTCGAACTCGGGCCGCGGGCCCAGCGACGGATCGCTCTCGACGGGCGGCATCCCGGCGCGCAGCGTCTCGGGTCGCACGATCGCGCGGTGGAGCACGGCGCCCCCGGCGATGGTGTGGTTGTTGAGCAGCGCCGATCCGGAAGAGCCGGAACTCACGACCAGCATGCGCCTGCCCTGACGCTCGAGCACCTCGCCGAGCGTCGTGGCCGTGAGCAGCTGGCCCTCGACAGCGGCGATGCGGTCGAGCACCTCGCTCTCCGACGTCGTCAGGAAGGCCGCCGGATCCACCCGCGGCATGAACACGCTGTTGCCGAGCAGGCCGTGGTGTTCGGGGTAGGCGCCCGTCGAAAACGACGACGCGTTCACGCGGGTGACGGTCGGATAGACGGCGTGGTGCCGCGTGTACACGACGCCACGCTCGCCGAGCGCCGTGAGGTTGGGCATGTGCTCGGGCGTGACGTAGTCGGGACGCAGGCCGTCGACGACGATGAGCAGGTGGCGGCGTGGCTCGCCCGCGCCGCTGCCGTTCTCCGACGTCGCGGCACACCCGGCGGCGAGGGCCAGGAGGAGGATCGGGATGACGCGCATGGTGCCGACCATTCTGCGATGGCCGGCACCCGTGCGCAATGAAGCGATCAGGACGGACGTGCCGCTCAGAACCGCAGCCGCAGTCCCACCCTGATGACGCGGCCCGCCGCGAAGCCCTCGGCGTTGCCGACGGTGTCGGCTCCGAGCACCGCCGTCGTGCCGTTGTCCTCGAGGCCGTTCAGCAGGTAGTCGGTCAGGTCGACGAAGCCGCCCGTGCCGAGTGCCGGCACGAAGAACTGCGGATGGTTGAAGGCGTTGTCGAGCATCGCCGTCAGCTCCACCTGCATGCCCTGCCGGCGGACGATGTCCTTGTAGAAGGCGAAGTTGGCAATCCAGGTGCCCGGCCCCTTGAGGCTGCCCTTCTTCGCGTTGCCGAGCGAGCCCTCGGCAGGCAGCCTGAAGGCCGTCACGTCGAAGAACCGCTCGCGCGAACCGCCGGTGTTCGGGTTGCCGACGACGTCGGGACGCCACGACTCGCCGAACTGCCCGACGCCGTCGAGCGCCACGCCCGTGTTGGCCGGGAAGATGGGATCGGTGCCCCAGACGAAGAACGGCGTCAGGTTCGGTCCCGACCGCGCCTGGAAGATGGTCGAGACGGTCCAGCCGCCGACGATCGCGTCGGCCCACGCCGGCATCGACGCGCCGTAGCGGCGCTCGTGGCCGAAGGGGATGTCCCACGTGCTGTTGAGTACGAACCGGTGCTTGACGACGTTCGGGTCGGGTCCGCGGTCCTTCTCGATGTCGTACGGGTCGTACTGGATGACGCCGATGGTGCTGTTGCCGCTGTCGGGCGCGTTGCTGTCGGAACCGGCCAGCGTGTAGGCGGCGTTGATGGCGAACCCGCGGCGCCACCGGCGGTTCAGCTCGAGCTGGAGCGCGTTGAACTGCCCCTCGCCGGCGTTGGTGGTCATGTTCATGTACGTGCCGTAGATCGGGTAGGGCAGCCGCGCCTGCGCCTCGGGGTCCTCGTAGATGTCGCCGAGCGGCACGGCGCTGGCCGGCACGCTGTTGGCCTCGCGCGTCACGAGCAGCTTGCGCATCGTCGAGCCCATGTAGCTCACGCGCAGCCCGAGGTCGCCGGGGAGCTCACGCTCCAGCGTGAGGTTGTACTGGTAGATGTCCGGGCTCTCCAGGTTGATGTCGAGGCCCTGGTTGCCGAAGCCCTGCGACGTGCTGAGCGTCCCCGTCGTGAAGCCGTTCTCGAGGGTCGAGCGGTTGCGCGTGATGTTGTAGCGGAACGGGTTGCGCGACATGATGTCGCGCGCGCCCTGGGCGGCGCCCGTCGGGTGGAAGATGCCGAAGCCGCCGCGCACCACGGTGCGGGCGTCACGGCCGATCCGGTAGGCGAAGCCGAGGCGCGGGCTGAAGTTGTTGCGGTCGGTCTTCATGAGGCCCGGGCCGACGCCCACGTCGTCGGCCAGCAGCGTGCGGCCGAGCGCCTGCGCGCCTGGAGGCAGCAGCCCCCCGACCTGCGCGTTCGGCACGACATGGTGTCCGCCGTCGTCGAGGATGAAGTTCGCGAAGATGTTGTTGCGATCCACGAACACCCCGACGACCTCGTAGCGCAGCCCCAGGAACAGCGTCAGGTTCTGGTTGACCTTGAAGTCGTCCTGGAAGAACAGCGCCCAGTCGTTCGACACCGTGTCCATCGGCTTGTCGCCGCGGGTGTTGCGCTGCTCGCGCACCGTGTTGGGCAGCCCCAGCAGGAAGTCGGCAAACGCGTTGCCCGTCGCCCAGCCGGTGAAGTTGTACTGGCCCTTCGACTCGTTGGCGCCGGTCGAGTAGCCGTCGGTGGCGAGGTTGCGGGCGTAGCTGCCGCCGAAGCGGATCGAGTGCCGGCCCTTCACCCACGTCGTGTTGTTGCTGATCGAGAACGCCGACTGGTCGAGGTCGCGGAACGTGTTCTGGCGCTGGTCACGGATGTCCGACGGCCGGTTCGCCCCGCCGAAGATGAACTGCGGGAAGCCCGGGACCGTTCGCGCCAGCTCCGGCACCTCGATGCCGAGCGCAGCGCCCACCTCGCCGGCGACGTACCGGCTCCTGCGGTTGCGGATGTCGGTGCTGTAGCCCGCCCGGAACTCGTTGACGATCGACCCCGAGAAGATGCGCGTCCAGCCGGTCGCCACCGTGACCGCCTTCGACTCGCGATCGAGGATGCCGAGGTTGGTCAGGCCCGCGCCGCCGTTGCCGCCGGTGCTCTCGAAGGTGAAGGCGTCGGGATCGCGGCGCTGCCAGCTGACGCGCGCGAAGATGGAGTCGTCGTTGGTGAGCTCGTGGTCGATGCGCCCGTCGGCGCGGTCACGCGTGCGCTCGAGCGCCAGGATCTGGCGGTAGGTGCCGTACCCGTTGGCGAGCGTGCCCTGGTTCGGGTCGGGGTAGAACGTCGACATGATGTTGCGCGCCGCCGGCGAGATGCGGTCCGCGGGAATGACGTTGCCCGGGAACGGCTCGCCGGTCAGCGGGTCGACGATGACGAAGCTCGCCGCCGAGAAGTCGCCGTTGCGCATTGCCGGTGTCGGCACGATGGCCTGCGAGCCGCCGCCGAGCGCCTTCTGCCGGCTGCCCTCGTAGTTGCCGAAGAAGAAGGTCCGGTTGGTGACGATCGGGCCGCCGAGGCTGAACCCGAACCGGTGATCGTGCGTGTCGTTGTTCGGGTCGTTGCGGTCGACGCCGTTGAGCGCCTGCGCGTAGGTGCGCGCGTTCAGCTCGTTCGAGTTGAAGTCGTAGAACGAGGTGCCCGAGAACCTGTTGGTGCCGCGCTTGGTCGAGACGACCACGCCGGCCAGGCCGCCGAACTCCGCGCTGTAGGAGTTGGACAGCACCTGGACCTCGGCGATGGCGTCGAGCCCGGGCGCCGCGTTGGACAGCTCGCCGAAGATGCCGGCCGACGATGGCTGGCCGTCCTGGACGTAGGAGGCGCCGTAGGTGCGCCCGCCCAGGAACTGGATGGCGTCGAAGCCGCCGACGACGTTCGGGTTGAGGGTGAGGAAGTCCTGGATGTCGCGGCTGTTGCGGGGGAGGTCGCGCAGCTGCTGGGCGTCGAGGCCGCGGGCAATCGCCTGGCTCTCCACGGTGATGTTCTGGCCCTCGGCCGTGACGGTGATGACGTCCTGGAGCTCGCCGACCTCGAGCTGCACGTCCACGCGCGCCACCGACGCCGCGCGCAGCAGGATGCCCGTGCGCCGCGCCGACTTGAAGCCCGCGAGGCTCACGTCCACCGCGTAGGTGCCGGGCCGCAGGTTCGAGAGCTCGTAGAGGCCCTCGCCGTCGCTCACCGTCTCGCGCGTGACGCCGGTGTCCTCGTCGGTGGCGATGACCGTGGCGCCGGGGATGACGCCGCCCTGGGCGTCGTTGACGGTGCCACGGATGGTGCCGAGCGTGGACTGCGCCGCCGCCGGCGCCGCGGTGAGCAGCAAGGCGGCGAGGCAGGATGCGATGGCGGTCAGGCCCCGCCGCGCGGAGCGGTCTGGGCACGGTTCGGAACGCAGGTCGATTCCCACAGGTCTCCTCCCGAACGACTGCGAAACCGGACGCGCCGTGCCACTGGGCTCCGGGCGTCCCGAGCGCGCGATGGTGCCTGCGCGTGTGTCGAGTGCGCCGATACTACGCGGGAGCGGGCTCGGCGGGCAACAGGGGAGAACGGCCCGTCATCCCCGCCGTCCGTCCGGAGTCGCATAGGATGCCCGCATGGGCACCGAACTCGTCCTGCTGCTGGTCCTGTTCCTCCTGAACGGCGCGTTCGCGATGTCGGAGATCGCCGTCGTGAGCGCGCGCCGCGCCCGGCTCGCACAGCTGGCCGACAGCGGCAACAAGGGGGCACGGCAGGCGCTGGCGCTCGCGGCCAACCCCACGCGCTTCCTCTCGAGCGTGCAGGTGGGCATCACGACCATCGGCATCCTGACCGGCGCCCTCGGCGAGGCAGCCCTCGCGGTGCACCTGCGCGAGCCACTGCGACGGGTGTCCGTCCTGGCGCCGCACGCCGACGTGCTGGCCCTCGTCCTCGTCGTCTCGGGACTGACCTACGTGTCGCTCATCGTCGGCGAACTCGTGCCCAAGCGCCTGGCGCTGACGCAGCCGGAACGGATCGCGTCGGCCGTCGCCTCGCCGATGACGATCCTGGCCCGTGTGGCTGGCCCGCTGGTGTACGTGCTGAGCCGGTCCACTGACGCGGTGCTGCGCCTGCTCGGCGTGCGGCACGCGCCACGGCCGGCCGTGACGGTCGACGAGATGCGCCTCCTCCTGCGGCAGGGCGCCGAGGCCGGCGTCTTCGAGCCGGCCGAGCACGAGATGATGACCAACGTGCTCGACCTGGACGAGCGGCGCGTCGCCAGCGTCCAGACGCCGCGCGCCGACATCGTCTACCTCGACGTCCGCGACGACGAGGCGACGACGCTGGCCACGCTCAGGGAGACGTCGCTCAGTCACCTGCCGCTGTGCGACGGCGGGCTCGACAACGTGATCGGGTTCGTGAGCCAGGCGCGCGTGCTGTCGCAGCGGCTCGACGGCCAGCCGCTCGACCTCCGGGCGGTCGCCGAGAAGCCGCTGTTCGTCCCCGAGACGATGACGCTCATGACGCTCCTCGAGCAGTTCAAGCGCACGCGCCAGCGCATCGCCCTCGTCATCGACGAGTACGGCGCCGTCGAAGGGCTGGTCAGCGTCGCCGACGTGGTCGAGGCGATCGTGGGCGACCTGCCGGGCCTCGGCGACGAGGCGCCGATGATCGTCAGGCGCGCGGACGGGAGCCTGCTCGTGGACGCCGATCTCGACCTCGACGCCTTCGAGCGGCTGCTGGGACGGCCGGCGGCG
>CAYSHC010000032.1:25378-37722 GCA_964430855.1 uncultured Vicinamibacteraceae bacterium | reverse complement strand
GGTCTACGAGTTCATGCGGCGCAAGTGGCTCGATGCCAACTCGTTCCTGCTGAACTCGCGCAACGCGCCGAAGACCGACCACTACCTCGACCAGTACGGCTTCAGCGTGGACGGCCCCGTGCGCATCCCGGGCCTGTACAACGGCACGAACAAGACGTTCTTCCTGTTCACCGGCGAGCGGTACCGCGAAGGCACGCCGGCCCCGCTGTTCAGCACGACGCCCACCGAGGCCATGCGCCGCGGCGACTTCAGCGATTACCGCGACGTGAACGGCAACCTGATCGTGATCTACGACCCTGCCACCGGGCGCGAGGAGAACGGCCAGTGGGTGCGTGATCCGTTCCCCGGCAACATCATCCCGGAAGACCGGATCCACCCGATCGCGCGCGAGATCATGCAGTACTACCCGCTGCCCAACAACCGGACGGAGGGCGTCGCGCCCTGGCAGCAGAACCTGGCCTACGCCGAGCACTTCAACAAGGACGTCTTCTGGAACTGGGTGGCGAAGGTGGACCACAACATCAACGCCGACAACAGGACGTTCTTCCGCTGGGCCGAGAACGAGCGCAACGAGCTGCGCAACACGTCGCCCATCCGCAGCGGCCCGGCTCAGGATGGCCAGTTGCCGCTCATCCGTGCCAACCGCGCGGTGGTGGGTGACTGGGTGCGCATCATGGGCGGCAGCACGGTGCTCAACGTGCGCGGCAGCTACACGTACTTCCTCGAGCTGAGCCGGTCCGACGAGGGCTTCGGGTTCGACGCGACGCAGCTCGGCTTCCCGCAGTCGCTCGTCAACCAGCTGCCCGAGCGGATCTTCCCGCGCGTCAACATGTCGGAGTACGTGCAGCTGTCGCGCGGCAAGAGCGAGAACCGCAACTACATCTGGAGCCTGCAGCCGAACATCTCGCTGACGCGCGGACGGCACAACATCCGCGCGGGGCTCGACTTCCGCTCGACGCACGTCGCGGGCAGGAGCGTCGGCGAGGCCGGCATGCGCTTCGACTTCAACCGCAGCTTCACGCAGCGCGAGTTCAACCGCGCCGACCCGCTGTCGGGCAGCTCGTTTGCCTCGTTCCTGCTGGGCGCGCCGTCTGGCGGCGCCGTGGACAACAACCTGCTGCCCGACTACCGCTGGACGTACTACGCGCCGTGGGTCCAGGACGACTGGCGGCTGACCGACCGCTGGACGGTGAACGTCGGCGCCCGCTGGGACTTCAACAGCGCGGTGCGCGAGGATCAGAACCGGCTGAACTACATCTTCGACCCGTCGATCATCAACCCGGTGACGGAGCGGATCGACCAGACGCGCTTCCCCGGCTATGAGGTGCGTGGCGGGCTGACGTTCGCGGGCGTCGACGGCAACCCGGAAACGCCGTGGAAGCTCGATCGCAACAACTTCCAGATCCGGCTCGGCACGGCGTACCAGCTCAACGACAAGACGGTGATCCGCGGCGGGTACGGCCGCTATTACCTGAACCCCACGGGGCAGGGGCACGTCCAGGGCTTCAGCCTCCAGACCGTGCTCATCCCGTCGCTCGATGACGGCCGCACGCCGACGTACGCGCTGGGCAACCCGTTCCCTGGAGGCGTGCAGCAGCCACCCGGCAGCTCCCTCGGCGCGCTCACGTTCCTCGGCCGCGGCGTGTCGTACGCGAACCCGGACTTCGTCGTGCCCAAGGCCGATCACTACTCGATCGGCATCCAGCGCGAGCTGCCCTTCGGCATCACCGTCGACGCGAGCTACGCCGGCAGCCGCTCCACGAAACAGGAGAGCGAGTTCCGCGGAATCAACGAGCCGGGGCGTGACCTGCTCGACCAGTGTGACGTCACGAAGGGCGGCTCGCGCGCCTACTGTGACGAGCAGCTGCCGAACCCCTTCTACCAGGTCGCCGGCTTCGAAGGCACCGCCCGTTACACGAGCCCGACCCTCTCACGCTTCGAGCTGAGCCGGCCGTTCCCGGCCTTTGGCGGCATCACGGAGACACAGCGCAACGACGGCACCATCACCTACCACTCGCTCCAGTTCGTCGCCAACCGCCGCTGGGCGCAGGGCCTGGTGGTGAATCTCAACTACACGTACGTCCCGAAGTTCGAGCAGGTGGGCGCCGCGGCCGGCTGGACGCAGGCGGGCCCGGAGATCGGCGGCATGAACGCCTTCATCGACCCGAGCACGCGCGAGCTCGTGCGCGGGCCGTACTGGACGCACAGGCGGCACCGCATCGCGCTGTCGGGCGTGTACGAGTTCCCGTTGGGACGCGGTCGTACGGGATTGCTGCGCGCGCTGCTCGACGGCTGGTCGGTTGCGCCGATGTTCCTCTATCAGTCGGGGCAGCCCTGGCGCATTCCGCAGAACACCGAGCTCATCGGCGACCCGTCGCTCGACCCGAAGAAGGACGGACAGTTCATCTACGGCATGCAGCCGTGCGTCGGCCAGCGCAACGCGTCCGGCGGCTATACGCTCCAGGCGTATTCGGTGAACTACGGCTGCACGGAGCCATTCTTCCTGATCCGCGAACCGTACCAGGCGCGCACGACGCAGGTGCTCGACGACAGGCTGCGGCGTCCGGGCTACTGGCAGCTCGACCTGAACTTCGCCAAGACGACCCAGCTCACCGACCGCGTCAGGTTCCAGCTGCGCGTCGAGGCGTTCAACGTGTTCAACAGCCCGATGTACGACGAGCGTGACTACGATCGGAACACCTCCTCGGACGACTTCGGGCGCATCAACCGCAACACGGTCGGGCAGTCGAACTTCCAGCGGTTCGTCCAGCTGGGGTTCCGCTTGATCTTCTGACCGCGCGTGGTTCATGGTCTCCTTCCAGCGGAGGCCATGAACCACGTCCTTCACGGAGGGCCGGTGCCCGCGCGCATCGTCTGGGCGACGGCCCTCGTCCTGCTCGCCGTCACGACGCTGGCGACGCCCGTTGCCAGTGAGCGCACGCGGCGCGTCACGTGGCAGGACGTCGCGCCGCTTCACGCCTCGCTCGAGGAGCACGGCTACACGGCCGCCGACTTCGCGCGCCGGATCGACCGCCTCGCCGCCGACAACGCCCGGCGCGTCCGCCTGGGCGATCTCGACCACCTCGTCTTCTACCTGCTCCAGTCCACCCGCTTCACCGACCGACCGGCGATCGAGCCCGCGCTCAGCGCCAGGGCACTCGTCGAGAGCCTGCCCGCCGGCGCGCGCGAGGCGTTCTTCCGCGAGCCGCCATCGGCGGCCGGCTACATCCCGGCCGACGTCCGTGCACGGGCATCCGCGCTCGTCCGCGCGATCGACGCTTCCCCCGACGACCAGCGGCTGGCGTACTTCGCGGGCCTGGTCGCCGGGACGGCCCCCGACGCATCGTCGCGCGAGCGGCTGGTTCTCGACGAGTACCTCCGCGTGATGCGCTTCGTGTACGAGAAGGAGTTCGGGGCGGGCCGGATGGGTGCCGAGGCCGCGGCGCGCCTGTACCGCACGCGCGGGCTGAGCACCGACACGGCCGTCGAGTCCGGATTCCTGGTCGCGCAGGGGCTCGGCGTGCTGCGCGGGCTCGACGCCGCCCGCCAGGTCCGGCGCGTGCTCATCGTCGGCGCCGGCCTCGACCTGGCGCCGCGTACCGCCCTGCTCGAGGCGGCGCCGCCACAGAGCTACCAGCCATGGGCCGTGCTCGACGCGCTGGTCGCCCTCGGCCTGGCGCGGCTCGATGACGTGCACGTCGTGGTGGCAGACATCAATCCGCGCGTCGTGGAGCACGTCCGCGGGGTGGGGCAGAGCGCGCCGAGCCTCACGCTGCTGACCGGCCTCGCCGAGGGGCCCGCGCTGCGGTTCGCGCCAGACTATCTCGACTACTTCGATGCACTCGGGCGCGCCATAGGTGTCCAGGACGTCATCGCAGGAGATGCGCACATCACCTCCGCGGTCGTGCCCGAGGGCCACCGGTTCAAGCGTCTTCGCGTTTCCAGCGCCGCGGCACGCACGGTCAGCGCGGAACGGCTGGACGTGGTGACCGAACGCCTCGTACGCCGCGCACCGGATGGCTCCCGCCTCGTCGACGACACCTTCGATCTCGTCGTCGCGACCAACGTGCTGCCGTACTTCGACGACGACGCCCTCATGCTGGCGATGGCAAACATCGCGGGCATGCTCGGGGACGGCGGGGTGCTGCTGCACAACGAGGCGCGGCCGTCGCTCGGCGTCGTCGCGGCGGCGGTCGGGCTGCCGCCGTCACACTCGCGTCATGCTGTCATCGCCACCGTGCAGGGCGCGCGGCCGCTCGGCGACAGCGTCTGGCTCCACGTCCGCCAGCGCCCGTCGGGCGCACCCTAAGGGGCCGACCGCGGCCGGGGCGTCCCGCGGCCTTCGGTCAGCGTCACCAGGCGGTCGACGCCGTCCACGACGAAGTCCTCCTCGGTGCCGCTCGGCCACCTGACGCTGACCCGCTCGACGCGTGCGGCGCGGCCCAGCCCGTAGTGCAGACGGAAGTCGTTCTGCGCGTAATAGCTGCCGCCGCCGCGCACCTCGTCGACCAACGACCGGCCGCCCGCGACGACGGTCACCCGCGCGCCGATGGCGTTGCGATGCGACAGCGTGCCGACGAGCGCGACGCTCAGCCAGTGTCCCGCGCCACGAGGCGTGTCAAGCCTGAAGAGATCCGGTGGCGCGTGCACGTTGTTGACCACGACGTCCACGTCGCCGTCGTTGTCGATGTCGCCGAACGCCGCGCCGCGGCTGGCTGCCGGTGTGGTGAGGGGCGGCCCGAGCCTGGCGGTGACATCCTCGAACGTGCCGTTGCCCCGGTTCCTGTACACCACCTTGGGCTGCGCGTAGCCCGCCTCGCTCGCGAGCGTCTCCACCTCCGGGTAGACGTGGCCGTTGACGAGGAACAGGTCGGGCCAGCCGTCGCGCTCGAGGTCCACGACGCCGACACCCCACCCGAGCCAGCGTGTGTTGACGCCGATCCCGGACGCGAAGGTCCGGTCCTCGCAGACCCCTTCTCCCGTGTTCGCGTAGAGCGTCGACGTGTCGCCCGCGAAGTTGGTGCGGAAGATGTCGAGCGTGCCATTGCGGTCGAAGTCGGCGATCGCGACGCCCATGCCGGCCTGCGACCGTCCGTCGTGGCTGAAGGCGCAGCCCGCCTCGATGCCGATGTCGGTGAACGTGCCGTCGCCGTTGTTGCGATACAGGCTGCTCGGCTGCGAGTCGTTGGCCACGTAGACGTCCGTCCAGCCGTCGGCGTCGAAGTCCAGCGTGGACACGCCGAGGCCGTACGTCCCCTGCGACTGCGTGATGCCGGCGCGTTCCGAGACGTCCTCGAAGCGCCCGTCGCCGCGGTTGCGATAGAGGAGGTTCGTCGCGCCAGGCAGGCCGGGCGGGCCGCACGCTACGGGCAGGCCCTTGTAGCGGCACAGGCCAGACTCCGGCAGCGGCGTGGCATCGAGGTCGATGTCGATGTAGTTGGCGACGAACAGGTCGAGATGCCCGTCGCGGTCGTAATCGAGGAAGGCGCATCCCGAACTCCAGCGCCGCGGTGTCGCGAGGCCGGTCGCCGCCGTGACGTCCTCGAACGTGCCGTCGGGACGGTTGCGGAACAGCCGGTTCTGGCCCCAGTAGGTCACCAGCAGGTCGTCACGACCGTCGGCGTCGTAGTCGCCGACGCACGCGGCCTGTCCCCATCCCGACTGCCGCAGTCCGACGCGCTCCGTCACATCCTCGAACGTGCCGTCGCCCTGGTTGCGGTACAGCCGCGCTGTCGGCTCGCCGCCGGGCGGGAAGCCCTCGAGCGTCGTGCCGTTCACCACGAACACGTCGAGCCAGCCGTCGCCGTCGGCGTCGATGAGCGCGACGCCGCTGCCGGTGGTCTCGATCAGGTACCGGTTGCGGTCGCGCCCGCCGTACACGGTCACGCCGTGCAGGCCGGCCTCGCGCGCCACGTTCACGAACGCGAACGGCAGCACGTCGCGTGACGCCGCGCCGGGGCCAAGGCCGACCGCGGTGGCCGCGGCCGCGACGACGAGGGCTGACGGCCCATGCCGGGGCATGGGCCCATGATCGGCGGCCGGCCCGCCTGCCGGCAAGTCGGCGCTACAACACGGGATCGGAATGCCGGGTCGGCTCGAGCTTCGACACGTCGAAGCCGTTCTCGGTCGCGGCGGCATGGGCCGCGGCCAGCGACCTGTCGTCGACCCTGGGGCTGCGCGCGAGAATCCAGAGGTACTCGTGGCCCGGATCGCCGACGACGGCCCAGGAGTAGTCGTCGGCGAGTCCGATGATCCAGTAGTCACCCCAGACCGCTGGCACCCACGACAGCCACGCGGGCGCGAACCGGACCTCCAGCTTCGAGGACGTCTCCTCGTCGACGACGCGCGCGACGCCCTCGGTCGTCTTGATGCCGTCGGACGTGCGGCACACGTTCACGACGTCGAGGCGTCCGTCGGGCCGCCGGCTGTAGCTGGCGCGCACGTCGCTCTCGCAGTCGCGCTGGTACTTGTTCGGGTAGCGCGAAATCTCGTACCAGATGCCGACGTACCGGTCCAGGTCGACCTTCGGGACGGTACGCACGGGCGGTGTCTGTCCCGCGGCGACGGACGGCAGCAGCGCGAGCGCCGCGAGCGTCAGGGCAAGCGCCCATCGACAGGTGGGATGTGCTGGTGCCGGCATGACATTCCTCCGTAGCTACGGTGGCAGCAATCGTCGTCGCATGTCGACCTCAGCAGGAGCGAGACGGCGGAACCAGCCGCCAGTGTCCCTGCGCCAGGCCTCACGGCAGCCCGAGCAGGGATGTGAGTTCCTCGGCCGCCGCGCGCCCCGCGCGGTTGGCGCCGATGGTCGAGGCCGAGGGGCCATGGCCCACGAGGTGCACGCGCGGGTTCTTCACCACCTGCGTCGCGAGGCGCCCGGTCATGACGACGGCGCCGTTCGGCTCGCGCAGCATCAGCGGCGCGAGGTGATCGAGCGAGCTGCGGAAGCCCGTGCACCAGAGGATGACGTCGGCGCGCAGGCTCGTCCCATCCGGCCAGCGCACCCCGTCCTTCGTGATCTCGGTGAACATCGGCCGGCGTTCGAGCACGCCTCGCGCGCGCATGGCCTCGACGGCAGGCGTGACGGGGATGCCGGTGACCGAGACGACAGACACGGGGGGCAACCCGCGGCGCACCCGGTCCTCGACGATGGCGACTGCGGCACGGCCGGCCTGCTCATCGAACGGGCCCTCGCGGAACTCCGGTGGGCGCCGTGTGACCCACGTGGTCGACGTGACCTGCGACACCTCGTCGAGCAGCTGGATGGCCGAGATGCCGGCGCCCACGACGATGACGTGCTTGCCGACGAACTCGTCGGCGGTGCGGTAGTCCTTCGCGTGCAGCTGCCTGCCGGCAAACAGCGCCGCGCCGGGGATGTCGGGCACGTGCGGGGTCTCCCACGTGCCCGTCGCATTGATGAGCCCGCGGGCATGAAAGGCCGCGCGATCGGTCTCGACCCGGAACCGCTCGCCGTCCTGGCACACGACCCGTACCTTGACGGGGCGGTACACGGGCAGCGCGAAGCGCTTCTCGTAGGCGGCAAAGTACGCGGGCACCGCGGTGTGCGCGGGCACGTCCGGTGCGGGGTCGGGTCCGAGCGCCTCGGCAAATCGCATCCCCGGCAGGTCGTGGATGCGATTGACGGTGCTGAGGGTGAGCGACGGCCATCGATACTGCCAGGCGCCCCCCGGCTGCGGCGACTGGTCGAGCACGACGAAGCCCTTGTGGGGCGGCACCCCGAGCCTGCGCAGGTGATATGCCGACGACAGCCCGGCCTGACCGGCGCCGATCACGACGATGTCCACCTTGACGACGACGTGAGCGGGCGGGACTGCTGGCACTTCCGGCATGAGGCGTCGGCGTCAGGGCACGGCCCACTGGCCCATCGCGGCCGCATCGTCCGGCAGCTCGGCGTTGCCCGGTGCGGCGCCGTTCACTTCGAGCATGTAGGCGACGATCGCGGCGTAGGCAGGCGCGGGCAGTGAGCCGGCGCCCGTCGGCGGCATCGTCGTCCGTGTCTTCTCGAACAGCTCGGCGACCGGCCTGCCGCTCCACTGCTGCTGGAAGTACGGGCCCGCGAGCGGCGTCCCGTACGCGCCATTGACGAGCGAGGGTCCATGGCACACGGCGCACGACGCGTCGTAGGCGGCCCGTCCCGCGCGCGCCTGCGCGGCGGTGAAGGGCGGGGGCGGCCCGGCGGCGCGTGGGCGTGCCGGCGGCGCCGGTGCAGCAGCGGGCGTGCGCGTCGCGTCCGCGGCCCGTTCGTCCGGCATCGTGCCCGCCGGTGTGCCGGTCGACGCCGGCGCCTCGCCGGCGTAGGTGAACGCGAGGATCGCTCCGGGGTTGGCCATCTGCTTCAGGGGACCGCCCTCGAGGGCCTCACCCATGCCGCCGCTGTCGGTGGCCACGTAGATCGTGCGGCCGTCGGCCGAGACGGCCGTGTCGCGATAGCGGTTGGCCGTCCGTGCCTCGCGGCTTATCGGGCCTGCCGCGCGCTGGCCAGACGCATCGACGGGCACGACGTAGAGCGACCCGCGCTTGAGGGTCGACACGATCAGCACGCGGTCCCAGCCCGCAATCGCGCCGCCCTCATACCACTCGATGCTCGACGCGCCGACGGTGGGCCAGCAGATGGCGTGCACGCCCTGGCAGGTGGGATCCTGGAAGTCGTAGTCGTTCGGCACCGTGAAGAGCGTCGCGAGCGGCGCGACCATCGGGCGGACAAACGACGTCTCGGTGTGTGTCGGGACGGAGTCCGGGATCGCGAAGTCGCTGAAGCGCAGCGAGCGGCACGGCACCGAGGCGTCGTACCAGCGCGCGTACCTGTACGCCATGTCATCGCGCAGGCCGGCGACGTGCGGCCAGCCGTAGTTGCCGCCGGGCTGGAGGACGTTCACCTCGTCGTCGGTCTTCGGGCCGTGATCGCTCGTGTACAGGCGGCCCTCCGCGCCGACGGTGATGCCCTGCGGGTTGCGATGCCCGTACGTATAGACGTGGCTGCGCACGCCCTCGATGACGGGGTTGTCGTCGGGGATGCTGCCGTCGAGCCCGATGCGCAGGGTCTTGCCTTCGTACGACGACCAGTCGCGTGCCGCGACCTCCGCGACGGTGGGCAGGCGCTGCGAGAGGATCTCGTTGCAGAAGTTGCCGAACTGACCGTTCCCCTGGTCGCCGGTGGTCAGGTGCAGCGTCCCGTCGGGCGCGTAGACGAGCCGCAGCGCGACGTGGTCGTTGCCGGCCGGCAGGCCGCCGAGGATCGTCACCGGGTCCACGAGCGTCTGGCTGTCGCGGTCGTACCGCAGGCGGACGATCTTCGCGTACAGGTGGCGGAACGGGCTGTCCTCGGCCACCACGCGCAGGTCCGGCGGCAGGTCGCGGTCTTCGTAGGTGACGGCGAGGTAGACGAAGTCGGGGCCGTCGCGCAGCAGGCCCGGGTGAAGCGCCATGCCGAGCACGCCGCCGGGCCCGGCAGCCTTCGCGATGTCCGAGAGCGTGGCGGCGACGTGCCGCTCGCCCGTCTGCGGGTCCACGCGCGTGACGCGCAGCGCCGACCGCTCGGTCACCCACAGCATGCCGTCGGGCCCGAGCGTCACCTCCCACGGGTTGTCGAGGCCCGTCGCCACCACCCGCATGTCGAAGCGCTTCGTGGCCACGCGGGCCGACTCGGGCGGGGCCTGCGCTACCCCGAACGCCGCCGCGAGCAGCACGCCGCCGGCCGCGAGTGCCGCCACCCGCCGTCCCGAGCGGGCATCCCCCGTTCCCGTCCGTTTCAAGACCGCCATGACGCCGCCTTCCGTGAGTTCGTGACGGCATTCTAGCCTCGCGGCTTGACCTTCCCATCGTTGGAAGCCTTAGGCTGGTCCCAGAGCCACGGGTGAGCAGGGAGGGAGCATCATGCACGCCGAAGGAACCGGGCGCGGGACGGGCGAGGCGACGATGGGTCTGGTCGTCGAGGGGATGACGTGCGCGTCGTGCGTCGGGCGCGTCGAGCGGGCGCTCCGGGCGGTGCCGGGTGTCGCCGACGCGTCGGTGAACCTGGCGACGGAGCGTGCGACCGTGCGCGGCACGGCCAGCGTCGAGGCGCTGGTTGCCGCCGTCGACGCCGCGGGCTACGCGGCGCGTCCCGTGTCCGGGCCGCCGGCCACCGATGCCGAGGCCGACGCGCGCAAGGACGCGGAACGCCACGGCCTCAGGCGCGACCTGACGCGTGCCGCCCTCCTCACCCTGCCGGTCTTCCTGCTCGAGATGGGCACCCACGTGATCCCTGGTGCCCACACGGTGATCGACGCTACCGTCGGGATGCAGTGGAGCTGGTACGTCCAGTTCCTGCTGACGACGGCCGTGCTCGTCGGCCCGGGGCGACGCTTCTACACGAAAGGCCTGGCGGCGCTCGCGCGCCTCGCACCCGACATGAACTCGCTCGTCGCCGTCGGCACGCTTGCCGCGTACGGCTACTCTGTCGTCGCGACGTTCGCGCCGCGGCTGCTGCCCGCCGGCACGGTGAACGTGTACTACGAGGCGGCCGCGGTCATCGTCACGCTGATCCTGCTGGGACGGTATCTCGAGGCGCGGGCGAAGGGCCGGACGTCCGACGCCATCAGGCGTCTCGTCGGCCTCCAGCCGCAGACGGCCCGCGTGCGGCGTGACGGCACGCGCGTCGACCTGCCCATCGCCGACGTGACGACGGGAGACATCGTCGAGATCCGCCCGGGCGAGCGGATTCCGGTGGACGGCGAGGTCGTCGAGGGCGAGAGCTACGTGGACGAATCGATGATTTCGGGCGAGCCGGTGCCCGTGCCGAAGGGGGTGGGCAGCACGCTTGTGGGCGGCACGGTGAACCAGCACGGCGCCCTGCTGCTGCGTGCGACGGCCGTCGGCGACGCGACGCTGCTCGCGCAGATCATCCGCCTCGTCGAGCAGGCCCAGGGAGCCAAGCTGCCCATCCAGGCCCTCGTGGACCGCGTCACCCTGTGGTTCGTCCCGGGCGTGATGGCCGCGGCCGCGGTGACACTGGTCGTCTGGCTGCTTTTCGGACCGTCACCGGCGCTCACCTTCGCGCTGGCGAACGCGGTGGCCGTGCTGATCATCGCGTGCCCGTGCGCCATGGGTCTGGCCACGCCGACCTCCATCATGGTCGGCACGGGCCGGGCCGCCGAGCTCGGGGTGCTCTTCAGGAAGGGCGACGCGCTGCAGCGGCTCGAACGGGTGGCCGTCGTTGCCGTGGACAAGACGGGCACGCTCACGGAGGGCCGCCCGGTGCTGACCGACCTCGAAGTGACGGAGGGGTTCGACCGTGTCGGCGTGCTCGGCGCGATCGCGGCGGTCGAGGACAGGTCCGAGCATCCGGTGGCCAGGGCGATCGTGGCAGCCGCCGCGTCCGAGGGCATCGCCCTGCCGGAGGCCACGGCGTTCGAGGCGATCGCGGGGTACGGCGTCACGGCGCTGGTCGGAGGCCAGCCCGTGGCCGTCGGCGCGGATCGCTACATGCGGAAACTTGGTGTGGACGTCACGCCTGTGGCTGCCACGGCGGCGCGCCTTGGCAGCCTGGGGCGGTCGCCCATGTACGCCGCCATCGGCGGCCGGCTCGCCGCCATCCTCGCGGTTGCCGATCCCGTGAAGCCGGCGACGCCCGAGGCGATCGCCGCACTGCACGGCCTCGGGCTGAAGGTGGCGATGATCACCGGTGACAGCCGTGCCACGGCCGACGCGATCGCGCGGCAGCTCGGCATCGACCACGTCGTCGCCGAGGTGCTGCCCGAGGGCAAGGTGGCGGCCGTCGAAGCGCTGCGGGCGACGCACGGCGTGCTCGCGTTCGTCGGCGACGGCATCAACGACGCGCCCGCGCTGGCCGCGGCCGACGTTGGCCTGGCCGTCGGGACGGGCACGGACATCGCGATGGAAGCCGCAGACGTCGTGCTCGTATCGGGCAGCCTCAAGGGCGTGCCCGTGGCGATCGCGCTGTCACGCGCCACGATGCGCAACATCCGGCAGAACCTGTTCTGGGCGTTCGCCTACAACACCGCGCTGATCCCGGTCGCGGCCGGCGCGCTCTATCCCGTCTGGGGCATCCTGCTGTCACCCGTGTTCGCGGCGGGCGCGATGGCCATGTCCAGCGTCTTCGTGCTCGGCAACGCGCTGCGGCTCCGTGGCTTCCGCCCGTCCGACACGGGCGGCGGCGCTGCGGCGCCACTCGCGCCGGCAACGGCGGTGGGGGCGCGATGAACATCGGAGAGGCCGCCAGCGCGTCGGGCGTCTCGGCGAAGATGATTCGCTACTACGAGCAGGTGGGGCTGATCCCGCCTGCCCGGCGCCTCGAATCGGGCTACCGGAGCTACACGGACGCC
>CAYSHC010000032.1:0-25368 GCA_964430855.1 uncultured Vicinamibacteraceae bacterium | reverse complement strand
TCCGGCGGGCGCGCGACCTCGGGTTCTCGCTGCCCGAGATCGAGGCGCTGCTCAGCCTCTGGCACGACAGGTCGCGACGGAGCGCCGACGTCAAGCGCATCGCGGCGTCCCATATCGCGGCGCTTCGTGAGCGCATCGCGACGCTCGAGCAGATGGTCGGCACGCTCCAGCACCTCGTCGACTGCTGCGCCGGCGACCATCGACCCGAGTGCCCCATCCTGTCCGATCTGGAGCATCCTGGCGGCGACCCGCCAGGGCCGGCGCGGGTCTGAGCCGCGCATGCTGCTGTTCGACCGCCACGCGCGGGAGTGTTGTCGACGGCATCAACGTGGTGCCGGGGACGTCACAACCCTTGGCCTGTGGTCGCTCCTCGCCCCTGCCAGGGACTCACGCCTCAGAGCGCCGGGATCCCGACGTCACGCAGGAACGCAAACGTCTCGTCGTAGAACTCCGGGAGACGTGTCGGGTCGCGCGGATCGCCGGGCGGCACGAATACCGCCATGCCCTGCCGGGCCCGCGTCAGCAGGACGCGGTACGCGTTCAGCATGTACCGCTGCCTGTCGGGCTGCCTCACGTTGGTCCACGTGTGCCCGCGGAACGCGTGATAGCGCCACTGACCGCCGACGCGACGGAGATCCGCGTCCCAGGTCACGCACGCCCAGTCGACTTCGAGCCCCTGGACCTGGAACTCGGTCGCGGCGTCTTCAAGGTAGTAGCTCGATCGCGTGTCCTCGCGATCGCCGAGGAACCAGTGAATCGGATCGACACTCACACGCACGTCGATCGCGTGTGGCTTCAGGCGCAGAGCCTGCGACGAGGCCATCAGGCCGTACTGCTCGGAGCCGCGTGCCCGCTCGCGGACCCATTCCTTCGCCCGGCCCAGTTCCCGCGTGACGACGATCGGATACCGTTCGATGACCTGGCGGAGGGTCTGACGTGCGCCATGCTCATCACAGTCGAGCACGGCCTTGACGAAGGCAGAGACGTGCTCCGATCGGAACGAGCGCATGGACGTTGACAGGTGCAGCCCGTCGTCTTCGATGAGGCCGCCCGTCCGACGCAGCACCTCGAGCGCCTCCTCGGCTGCGTACTCGGTCCCGGCAAGGCCGGGAGACACGTACGTGCGCCAGTGGCTGAATCGGCGAGCGACGGCCTCGAGCCAGGCGGCAATTCCGGCCTCGCCCGTGTGGATTTCCTGGCCACCGCCGACCAGGCAGACGATGACCGCCCATGACTCGTGACGGTCGAGATACGAGATCAGGAACTCCGGCTCCGACTGGTCGAACCCGGCGCGTCCCTTCCGCCGCTTCATGAAGTCGGCCGTCTTCTCGCGGTTCCAGGCACGCTGCGCCTCGTCGAAGATGACGACGTGGTCCCCAGGGGCCGACGGGTCACGGAGGCCCTCGTCGCGGAAGTGGTGCACGTTCTGGATGAACGGCTTCACCTGCTGGCGTATCACGCCCTTGCGTATCGCGCCGTTCCGGCGGCGGTACTCGTCGCGCGTGAGGGCCTCCTGCAAGACGGCAACGAGCGGACCATTGCCCGACAGGAACACCGCACGGGTCTCACCGTAGCTGCGCCGCCGGGTTGCCAAGTTGAGGCCGACCAGCGTCTTGCCCGCCCCTGGGACGCCGGTTACAAACACGATGGCCTTCTCCAGGTGTGCCTGTGCGCGCTCGATGATCGCGTCGAGCGTCCCGGACGTCACCTGGAGGTTCCGTGTGCCCGCGTCGTTGCGGGTGATGGCCTGGACCGAATGGCGCGAGTACAGCGCCCGGGCGGCCTCGATGATCGTCGGTGTCGGATGGTACGGCGCACGGCCCCAGGTGTCGGCGTCGATGGCCGGGCCGGTAGACGCGTCGATCGCCTCCGTTAGTGCGCGTCCGAGTTCGTGCGGCGCGACGCGCCGTGGCGGCCTGACGCCATCGGGCGCCGCAGGCTCCCACACCGAATCTCCTGCAGCCGCGCCGGTGGCGACCAGGATCGGGAAGATCGGCGCGTCGTGACTCGCCTGGTGAAAGTTCTTCAGGTCGAGCCCATAGTCCCACGCCTGGTTGTACGCAGCCGTCGAGAACTGCGTCTCGCCGCACTTGAACTCGATGGGGCAGACGACGCCAGCGGCAACGACGATGGCATCGATGCGGCTTCCCAGGCGAGGAACCTCGAACTCCAGGAACACCGTGGCGTCGGGCCCGACCGTCGCGAGGGCGCTGCGCAGGACGTCAAGTTCCTCGGCCCATGCCTGCGTCTGCGTCGCCTCGAGGGTGGGATGACGTGCGGCACGCGTCAGACGCCCGATGACGGCGTCCGACGACGTCGCGAGGAACTGCGACACCGTGGCGACGTAGCAGGCGGACGTCGCGCGGTCCGTCATCGCCCCCAGACCCGTGCTGCCGGCATGCCGCTGGTCGCTTGCATCTCCCTTGACGGGGCCAGGATACTCGAGGCAGCGGCTGCGAGCGCTTCTCCATGGAACGTGCTGCTCACTGGGATCGTGTCTACACCACCAGGGCCGAACACGAGGTCAGCTGGTTCGAGCCGCTGCCCGAGGTCTCGCTCGAGATGCTGGCGCTTGCCGGCATGACCGAGGACACGTGCGTGCTCGACGTCGGCGGCGGCGACTCGCATCTCGTCGATGCGCTGCTGGCCCGCGGCCTCGACTGCCTGGCCGTCCTCGACATCTCGGCCGCCGCGCTCGCGCGCGCGAGGGCCCGGGTCGGCACGGCCGCAAACACGCCGGTCTGGATCCGGGCCGACGTCGCGGGCGACTGGGCGCTCGACCCCATGGACATCTGGCACGACCGCGCCGTCTTCCACTTCCTGACAACGCCCGGCGAGCGCGCGAGGTACAGGCGGCAGCTCGCACGCTCGCTGAAACCCGGCGGCAGCGCCATCATCGCCACCTTTGCGCCCGACGGTCCGGAACGATGCAGCGGCCTGCCCGTCGCGCGCTACACGCCGGAGCAGCTGGCCCGCGAGCTCGGCCCCGCGTTCACGCTGCGCGCCGCGCGCCTGCATGCGCACACGACACCATGGGGCACCACCCAGTCGTTCCAGTACTCCCTGTTCGACTACCTGAGTTCCTCGGCCAACCCGATAAGCAGCCCTTCGGGCCCCCTGACGTAGCAGAGGCGGTACGACTGCTCGTACTGCACCACGTCGCCGACCAGCGTTCCACCGCGCGCCTCCAGGCGCGCGAGCGTGTCGTCGATGTCGTCCACCGCAAACATCACGCGCAGGTAACCCAGCGCGTTCACAGGCGCCGTGCGGTGGTCGGCGACGACCGGCGGCGTGATGAAGCGCGACAGCTCGAGGCGCCCGTGGCCGTCGGGCGTCCGCATCATCGCGATCTCGACACGCTGATCGCCAAGACCCGTCACGCGGCCGGCCCATTCGCCTTCCACCACCCCCTGTCCCTCGAGCTCGAGGCCAAGCTCGCGGAAGAAGTCCACTGTCGCGGCGAGGTCGTCAACGACGATCCCGACGTTGTCCATTCGCTTGAGGGCCATCCGTACACTCTACGCGCGACCTCAGGCTCATGCCTCGTGCTCATGGTTGATGAGTCATGTCTCATGCTTCATGGCTGATGCGTGATAAAGCCGTCGCGGCCGTTGCCGACGACCCGGACCGTGCCGAGTCCGTCGTCGTCGTCGGGCTCCACCTCAGCCGACGCGGCGGGCGTGCGTGACGTGCTGCACAGGCTGGCGCGATGGTCCGCCGCGCTCGGCGCTTCCGGCGACGGCTGACGTTCAGCGCGCATCACGGTGTCGTTGATCAGGGTGACCCTCCGAAACTGCCATGCGCGCGTGGCGCGAGGCGCCCGACGCGGTCGGACGCGCGCCCCGCGACACGACTGCCCTGAAAGGTAGGGTGCTCCATGAGTCGCACGTTCGGCTGCCTGACCCTGTGCACGCTGTTCCTCGCCGCTGGCGCGTCGAGGAGCGAGGCGACGCTCGAGTGCTTCGCCACGTTTTCCAGCGGGAGCGGCGCGAGCCATTTCACGGTGTGTGTCTCCGACAGGGGCAACGTCGTGAGCTTCCAGACCCCATCCGGCTACGAGCAGGCCGTCAGCGGAGACGGATACGTCCTCTGCAGCGCCGGCCTCTCCGACGTGACCGTGCACGGATGGGATGCCGGCGGATACGGCCAGGCGGGCTTCGGACCGCCACTCATCGAGCAGCCCAACGGGCCGAACACGCTGCCGCTCGCGATAAGGCGCACCACGCTCGACGGAGTCTTCGAGCTGGTCCAGACGTTCCGCTTCGACGCCATCGAGAAGGACCTGACCGTGGACATGGAGGTGAACAACCTGACGCGCGACCCGCGCCTTCGCGTGAGACTCGCGCGGTTCCTCCGGATGTCACCGAACCGGTCCGTCGAGACCGGGAGCAACCATGGCGAAAACAACGCGACGAAGACGGCCGACTCGGTCCTGCTGTGGGATGACAGTGATGACGACGGGCCGAAAGGGCCAGCCTTCGGTGTCAGCCTGACGGCCCGCTCGTTCGCCGTGCGTCATCACGCAGTCGTCGAGGACCACGACGACTGGAACCCGGCGGACTCGGACGGTCCGCAGCGTGCCGAGGGATGTTCGCCCATATCGAAAGCGACGCCCACGCTGCGGCTGAGGGACATGCTGGGCCGGATCACGTACGACTTCGGGACGGTCGGGCGCTTCGAATCGCGCCGCGCGTCGTTCCTCTATCGTCACTTCTGACCGGGCCGCGCGAGGTCGCCACGCCAGGGTACGGCGCCGGGCTCGTCGCGAAACCGGCGCCACTCCGCCACGACCTCGTCGGCGAGCGCGCGCGCCAGCGTGCGCGCGCGCGCTTCCGTGAGCTCGAAGGCACGGAGCTGCGTGAACCGCTCGTAGCCGCGCAGCGGTTCCGGGATCGTCGTCCAGAAGTGGCCGGCCAGCTGCGTGCCGGCGTCGGCTGCCAGCGCGTCGATGTCGGCCTGGCCGCGGAGGTCGGTCAGCGTGAGCTCGCGGTAGCCCGGCTCCCACGACTGAATCCAGATCTCCGGCAGCTCGTCGCCGTCGGGATTCGGAAGCACGCCGAACACCTTCGGGAGCGGGTGTGCGAGCAGCGAGGTGAGCATGAAGACGTTGAGCGACCCGCCGGTGGGTCGCCACACGCACCCGCGGAACTCCGGCAGGCTGTGCGTCCGCGCCTCGAGGATCATGTCGTCGAGCGGATCGTCACTCGGTCCGGCGATGCGGATGAGCATCCGCCGTTCGAGCGCGCTGCCGAGGCCGAACTCGACGGGTCCGAGCCTGACGATCTCGTAGAAGCGCTCGGGTCGTTCGGGCGTCGTCGCGCGCATCAGCGCCACAAAGTGCGCCCAGGTGCTGCGTACCTTCGCTTCCTCGGCCTCGCCGAGCGGCTGCATGACGTCCTCGGCCCACTGGAGCCACGCTTCCGGTTCGAAGCCCAGCCGGGCCCGCATCCGTGTGACGACGGGTGGTGGCGTGCGATCGACGGGATGGTCGAGCGCTTCGCGATAGGCGTTGAAGTACGCCGTGACCGCCTGCTCCGGATCACAAACGCCGTTGAGCTCGCGGCAGGCGAGGTGCAGGGACGCGGCGTACCGGACGAGATCGACGATGGCCGGCCCGTAGCCGGCGTTGTCGAAGTCGGCCAGGCCGAAGTCGTCGTCGGTGACGACGAACTGCTCGAGGTGTGCGTCGCCGTGGACGGCGCGCGACGGAAGGCGCCAGCGGAGGTCGCGGAACGACTCGCACGTCCGGTGCTTGAACGGCTCCGCGAGGACGCGGAAGTAGTTGAACGCGTTGGCGCCGATCCGGTCGATCAGCGCGTCCGACGCCCCGCTCGCGCGAAGCTTCGCCTTCGACAGGCGGAAGCTGAACGTCTCGGGGCCTGGCCTCTCGGCCGCGAGCCCGGGGGGCACGACAGCCGGCGGCGCGGCGCTGCGGCACGCGGCCGCACACGCCAGTGCGATCACCAGGCTGCCGAGGAGGGCTCGCGATGCGCTCATTGGACGGCAGCCCGATTCTATGCGACACCGGGACCTCGGCACCGCTGGTGCGCGGGCGCAGTCCGAGGGTAGACTGCACGGCGTTTCCGACATTCCTGCCAAGGGGGGCCCCATGCTTCTCGTCCTTGCGGTGGCTGCCACATTGAGTACCGGCGTGCCTGGCGCCACGGCCACGCCGGCCGGTCGGGTCGCGCCGTCGCGGGTCATCGGCCAGGCGGCCACCGGAGATGCCTGCGCGCTCTTCAGCGTCGAGGAGCTCGGGAAGGTCGTCGGACGCCAGTTCCGGAGCGCACGCCCGGGCACCAGCAACGGATCTCCCACGTGTGCGTACCAGGCCGGAATGGGCGGCGCGCTCAACGTCACGATCTCGCCGTCCGGGTCGAAGGAGAAGTTCGATGAGTTCCGCGCCCTGCTCAAGGAGCAGGGCGAGACGGTCGAGGCCATCGCGGGCGTGGGCGACGACGCGTTCTTCTGGGGCGCACATGCCTACGTGCGCGCGGGCCCCATCTGGCTTGTCGCCTGGAACAGCGACATGACCCAGCCGGAAGACAGGGCGCGCGCAGAGGTGCTGGCCCTGGTGAAGGCCGGCGCGGAAAAGCTCCGCTGACGCGTTCGGCGGCTCTCCGGCACGGCGCGGGGCGGTCCACGACGCCGCCCGGGCGCGCGCGGCGGTCCGCTGAACGAGGCGCAGACGATAGCGACGGCCCGAGCTGACATCAACACGCAACCCGCGTGCGCGGCCACGCGTGTCGAGGTGGATCCCTTACGATCGAGGCGACATGACCGCGCCCGTTCCCGCACCCCTCCTCACCACCTCCGGCACCCTCGGCGTCGTCGGCACCGGCGTCATGGGCCAGACGATTCTTCGTGGCCTCCTCGACGCAGGGGCGCTGCCGCGGCCGCGGGCGTGGGGCGTCGCGCGATCGGCACGCACGTGCGGCGCCGCCGGAGCGGCCCTGGGCATTCCCGTGACCACCGACATGGCGGCCCACGTGGCCACCGCCGACATCATCGTGCTGTGCGTCAAGCCGGCACAGGCGGTGCAGGTCGTGACGGCCCTGCGCGACGCGGGCCTGCGCCGCGACACGCTGCTCGTCTCGATCCTGGCCGGAACGAGGCTCGCCCAGCTCGAGGCGATGACCGAGCCCGGCCAGCCATGGGTACGGGCGATGCCCAACACGCCGTGCGTCAAGCGCGTGGGCATGACGGCGCTCTGTCCGGGCACCAGCGCGACCGACGAGCACCTCGCGCTCGTCCGACGGATCTTCGAATGCGTGGGCCGCGTCGTGCAGGCCGAGGAGGCGCACTTCAACGCCATCACGGCGTTGAGCGGCAGCGGCCCTGCGTACTTCTACCTGATCATGGAGGCCATGGCGGACGCCGGCGTCCGTGTCGGCCTGCCACGCGAGCTGGCCCTCGCGCTCGTGACGCAGACGGCCCTCGGCGCTGCGCGCATGGTGCAGGACGGCGGCCGCCATCCGGCCGCGCTGCGCGACGACGTGACGACGCCCGCGGGCTGCACGATCGGCGGCCTGCTGATGATGGAGGACGGCAAGATCCGGTCCGTCATCGCGCGAGCCATCGAGGAAGCGACGCGCATCGCCGGCGGCCTCGGGTCGGCGAAGGGCAGCTCCGCGGTCTCGTCCTGACAGCGGAGGGCGGAGGTCAGCGATTGCGCAGCATGCCGTCCGGCGACGGCGTCTGCGTGACCTCCCAGCGGTTGCCGTCCGGATCGGTCAGCAGGAAGCTGCGCTCGCCCCAGGGGTGATCCTTCGGCGGCCCGCTCACGTGACAGTTGCCGAGCCGCGTCACCAGCGCGTGCGTCGCGTCCACATCGGTGACGGTGATTCCTATCGACCCGGTGTCGCGCGTCGCCGACGTCGAGAACGTGCGTGCTGTCGGACCCACGGGGGTGAAGAACGCGACACGGAAGCCCGACGGCAGGACGAACTCCGCGAACATCTCGTTGGCAAAGTGCGGCTCTATCCCGAAGGCGCTGCCGAAGAACGCGGTGATGCGCGGGACGTCCGCCGACGAGAGGACCAGGTGGGAGCACGCGAGCAGCATCACCAAGCATGGTAGTGGCCATCGCGCTGTGTGCCTCGCCTGCATTCGCGCAGTCTGCCGATCCCGTGTCGGGCCGCTGGGGAGCCGACGGCTCCACGTTCCTCGACCTCACGCTCGAGGCCGACGCCGTGTCGGGCACGGTCTTCTGGCGGGCGGCCGGCGAGGCCGTACGCTCAGATGTTCGCAAGGGCACGTTCGACGCGCGCACGTGGGAGCGCGGCTCCCAGACGATCGCGGCGCGCCGCAGGGGCCCGCCGCGGGTGCCGGGCCCGCTCGCGCCGGCCCGAAACGCCGTCAGGTGAACGCGGACACGATGCCGAGCGCCGCGTTCGTCGTCGCGATCGACTCGGCGCCGTCCTGCACGGTGCCCGTCAGCGCCCGGATGGCATCGATGGTCTCCGGGATCACGATCGCCTGGTTGTCCACCATGTAGGCGTAGAACAGCTCGCCACCCCGCACCTCGAGCATGTCGCTCCACAAGGCGACCTCGTAGAGGTTGCCGTACGGCCGGCCGATGTCGGACATCAGCTCCTTGACGGAGTTGACCGCGACCAGGCCCTCGTCGAGCCGGATCAGCGCGATCCGCGACGAGCGGCGGAACGCGGCGAGGACCTCGTCCCGGTCGGCGGGCCGCGTGAGCTCGACCCACCAGTAGTGCAGGTGCGCGAGCGTCTGCGGCACCTTCACCGCCATCGTCACGACGTCGAGCTCGGGGTCGACCGACTGCGCGTCGGGACCCTGGTGGCTCGGGATATGCGGCTCCGGCACCAGCGTGTTCATGATGCCGCTGTCGTGGCTCTCCCACGGGTCGGTCGCGCGCCGCAGGAGCGTGCCGCGGGCGCGGCGGAGCAGGCCGGCGCGCTTGAGCGCGGTCAGCGTCCGGACCACCGATGTCGTGTTGCACGACACCACGCGCGTCGCCGGCCGCCCGAGCGCGCTCGCGTAGTTGGCCTCGGCCACGAACGAATGGCCTGTCACCTCGTGCGCCTCGCCGCCCTGCACGATGAACTTCACGCCACGCTGCCTGTAGACCTCCACGTTCTTCGCCGCGACGCGCTTCGGCGTGCAATCGACGACGACGTCCACCTGGCCGAGCAGGTCGTCGAGGTCGCCGGAGACGGTCAGCCCGGCCCGCTGCATGGCCGTCGACGCCTCGGCCGTGGCGGCAAACAGGCGCAGGTCGTTGTGCAGGACCGTCGCCGCCCGCCAGTCGTGGAAGACGTCGGCGATGCCGGCCACCGACATGTCGGGCTGTCTGCCGACGGCAGCGGCGACGCGCTTGCCGATGACGCCGTATCCGACAACGCCTACACGGATGTGCGTGGTGGGCATGGGAATCCTTCCACAGCCTGTCGGTGTGCAGCTCGTCTGCGTGCTCGCGTGCCAGCTCGTCCGCTGGTCAGCTGCTGTGGCCGCCGGCGGGCTGCGGCCCCAGCGGATCGGACGATGGGCGGCCCACCCCGGTTCCGCGACCCGGAGGCCGCGTTCGATCTCGCCCTTTACGAGGCGAGATGTATCGTCGCCCTGGGCGGCGAGGCGCAGGACCTCGCCGCCCGGCGCGACCTCAGCGCGCGGCCTGGGCGACGGCGTGGCCGTTGACCAGCTCGAGCACCTGCTCGAACCGCCCGTCGCGCTCGGCCCACCGCAGCGGCCGCACGCGTTCGACGAGGATCTCGTCGGGTGTCGGCTGCTGCCGGAACAGCGCCATGACCTCGTCGATGAACTGGTCGAGCGGCAGGTAGCCCTCCCGCGTCGACTGGCCCGGCGTGAGCTCGGTCTGCACGGCTGGCGGGACGAGCTCGATGACCTTCACGCGGCCCCGCAGCTGCTCGCGCAGCGACACCGTGTACGAGTGGATGGCGGCCTTCGTCGCGCTGTAGACCGGCGCGTCGGCGCGCGGCACGAACGCGAGGCCGGACGAGACGTTGACGACCACGGGCCGGGGCCTCGTGCGGAGATGGTCGATCAAGGCGTTGGTCACGCGGATGGGGCCCAGCAGGTTCGTCGTGATCAACGCCTCGGCGTCACGCAGGTCCCGGGACGCGCTCAGGTCTTCGTAGCGCATGATGCCGGCGTTGTTGATCAGGACGTTGAGGTCCGGATGCTCGACGACGATTCGCCGCGCGAAGGCCGCAATCGCGTCCGGGTCGTCGACGTCGAGTTCGGCCGCGTGCATGCGGCCGCGCCCCGCGATGGTTTCCTCGAGGGGCTCGAGGCGCCGCCCCGTCACGATGACCGTGTTGCCGAGATCATGGAAGCGCCGGGCGAGTTCGCGGCCGATGCCGGAGCCCCCGCCGGTGATGAGGATCGTGTTGCCTGTTGCCTGCATGGTCGACTGCTCCGTTCGAACGTCAGTGTGTGGACGGTCGGCCGCCTGGGAGCCGAAGCCCGAGGAGGCGGCCGCGAGCAGGGCGCCTGCGACGATGGCCGCCGCGCCCCTGCCGATGGGATGGGTACGCGAAGTGATGCCCATGTCCGGCAGCGTAGCGAGAGCACGCACCGTTGGGAAGAAGGCACCGGGAAGTGCTATATTTACCAACTTGAAAGTGTGAACGACATGGCCGAAATCCGGAGAACCAGCGCGCGCAGGAGCAGGGGATCGAGCGCCCCTGGACGAACCTCAACGGGAGCAACGAAGGTGTCCGGGCGCACACCCGTCACCATCGACACCGCCAGGCATGCAGCGGTGCAGCAGGCCCTCTCGCACGCCGACGATCTCGATCCGCGGGTCGAGGCGCTGGTCACCGAGGTGATCGGCCGCGTCGCCGACAAGTGGACGATGATCATCCTCGACGTCCTGGCGGAGCACGGAGAGCTGAGGTTCACGCAGCTGGCCAGGCTCGTGGCGGGCATCAGCCAGAAGATGCTCACGCAGACCCTGCGTGCGATGGAGCGCGACGGGCTGGTCATCAGGACAGTTCACCCGGTCGTGCCGCCGCGCGTCGAGTACCGCCTGACAGACCTCGGGCTCGGCCTCGGCGAGGCGTTCTGCGGCGTGTGGATCTGGGCGCAGCAGAACCTCGAGGTCATCGAGCGTGCACGCGCGGATTTCGACCGCCGCGCCGCGGCGTCCTGAGCATGTCATGCGCGCGGCACCTCATCGGCCAGCTGCCGTCGGGACCGCTCCGCTGCCACGCCGCGTGCGTACCGCCGTGGCGATTCGCCCATCACGCGCTTGAACGCCGCGCTGAACGCCGCCTCTGATTCGTAACCGAGTGAATACGCGACGTCGGCGACGGAGTCGCGAGCGTGCTCCAGCCTGTCGGCGGCGAGCAGCATGCGCCACCGTGTCACATAGCCCATGGGGGACGAGCCCACCGTGGTCCTGAACTTCCGGGCAAACGCCGACCGCGACATCCCCGCCCGTGCCGCCAGGCCCTGAAGTGTCCAGCGCCGGGCGGGGTCGGCGTGAATGGCGCCCAGTGCCGCCCCGAGCTGCCTGTCCGCGACGCCGGCCAGCCACCCGGTCCCCGTCGCGCCGTCGCCGGCGAGGTGGAGGCGGAGCGCCTGTATCAGCATCATGTGCGCCAGGTGCTGCACGATGAGCGAGCCCCCCGCCTGCGGGAACCGGAGCTCGTGCATCATGCGCTCTACCGCCCAGCGCAGGGCGTCCCGCTCCGACTCGTCGCGGATGTGCACGACCGGCGGAAGCATCCGCATCAGGATGTCGGCGTGCCCGCCCCTTACGCCGAACCGGCTGCCGACGAGGAAGAAGTCGCCGCCGCCGTTGATCCTGACGACCGCCCCCGGTCGCGGAGGCGGAAAGTACCTGCCGGAGGGCTCCGGCGGCAGCGCAAGGCTGCTCGCCAGCCGGAACGGCCGGCCGCCGGGAAGGACGAAGCAGTCGCCTGTCTTCAGGCGTATCGCCCCGGCCACGCCGTCGACGGCCAGCCAGCACCCGCCGGTGACCACCGCGTAGCACTTGATCAGCCTGTCCTGTGCCGGGAACTGGAGTGCCCAGTCACCGCCGACGTCGACACCCGACGACACGGAACTGCTGGGCCTCAGCAGCGAGAGGACGTCAGAGAGCGGGTCCATGCTGGAGTGTGGACGATCGCGAAGAAGATCCGGCCGATCGCGCATGGATCGTGTTCAGCCCGCCGCCTACCATCGTGACATCCGATGCGGCCTGCACGCCGCACCTCCGCAGGCACGATGGATGCTCATGAACGGGCCGGCGTCAGCCGGCGACAGGTGCTGCGATGGGCGGCGCTGGCGGGTAGCGCTCACGCGTCAGCGCGGCGAGCTCTGACATGGCACACGGCACGATCAACCCGGCCCATGACACGCGCGTCGTCGTCACCACGCCGACGGGCACGACAGGCAGGCAGGTTCTTGCGAGGCTGCTCGCAGCCGGGAACGTGCGTGTCCGCGCCATCGCACGCGACCCGGCGCGCCTGTCGCCCGACATCCGCGAGCGGATCGAGGTCGTCCAGGGTTCGCATGCCGACCCCGACGTCGTCGACCGGGCCTTCGCGGACGTCGACGCGCTGCTCTGGGTGTGTCCGCCCGACCCCCGCGCCACGAGCGTGACCGGCGCGTACCTCGACTTCACCCGACCGGCGTGCGACGCCATCAGGGCGCACGGCGTGCGGCGCGTGGTCAGCGTCTCGGCGCTCGGCCGAGGAACGCCGGTCGCCGCCAGAGCCGGGTACGTCACCGTCTCGCTCGCGATGGACGACATGCTGGCGGCGTCCGGCGCGGCGTGTTGCGCGCTCACGCTGCCTTCGTTCATGGACAACATCTCACGGCAGGCCCGGGCGATCCGCGACCGGGGCATGTTCGCCCTGCCGATTGACGGTGACCGCAGGCTGCCTGCCGTCGCGACGCGCGACATCGCGTCGGTGGCCGCAACCCTGCTGCTCGACCGGGCATCGACGGGCACCGCCGAGGTGCCTGTGCTCGGCCCCGAAGACCTGTCGTTCAACGACATGGCAGGCATCATGAGCGACGTGCTGGGCAGGGAGGTACGCTACGAGCAGATCAGCTTCGAGGCGTACAAGGCCGGCTTCGTCGCGCGGGGGATGTCGGAGGCCATGGCCCAGGGCATGGCGGACATGGCCAGGGCGAAGGATGAGGGCCTCGACAACGCGGTGCGCCGCACGCCGGCAAACAGCACGCCAACCACGTTCAGGCAGTGGTGCGACGAAGAGCTCCGGCCGCTGATCCTCGGCTGAGGCCCTGCGCCGCGCCCCGCGCAGGGCTGAGGTCAAGACGTCGGTGATGCACGCTGCCGCGCAGGCGGGCGATACTGAAACGAACTCCACAAGAACCCGGCGGCGCCCCGTGGTGAACGGGGATTGCCGTGATCGGAGCCGAACATGCCTGAGACCATGCTGATCGTCAACGGCACGCAGCGGCAGGTGGACGCTGCTCCGGGCGATCGCCTGCTCGACGTCCTGCGGCACGACCTCGCGCTCACCGGCACGAAGTACGGCTGCGGCGAGGGCCAGTGCGGGGCGTGCACGGTTCTCGTGGACGGGCGGCCCGTGCGGTCGTGTACCACGAGGCTCGAGAGCGTTCACGGCGCCACGATCACGACCATCGAGGGGCTCGCCCGGGACGGGCGGCTGCACCCCGTGCAGGAGGCATTCCTGGAGGTCGAAGCCTTTCAGTGCGGGTACTGCACGCCCGGCATGATCATGGCCGTCGTCGGACTGCTCCAGGCGACACCGCGCCCGTCGGACGCGGACATCGCGCGTGAGCTCGATCGCAACGTCTGCCGCTGCGGCGAGTATCGGCGGATCGTCGATGCCGTGCACCTGGCCGCACGCCGGATGGCCGCAGATGTGTCGGGAGGAGACGATGCCTGACCGGGTCATCGATCACGAGCCGGAACGCTACGAGCTGACCGAGCCGCCCGCTCACGTTTTCAGACTCGCCCGTCGCCACTTTCTCCAGGCCTCGGGCGGCGCACTTGTCGTCGCGGCCCTCGTCACCGAGTCGCCCGGGCAGGCCGGGCGCGGGGCGGGTACAGCGCACGGGGACAGCTCGGACGTCGCCGCCTGGCTGCGCATCGACGCCGACGGGCGCGTGACGGTGTTCACCGGGAAGGTGGAGGTCGGGCAGAACGCGCGCACGTCGCTGGCACAGGCCGTGGCCGACGAGCTGCACGTGCCCGTGCACACCGTTTCGCTCGTGATGGGCGACACGGACCTCACCCCGTTCGACAACGGCACGTACGGATCCCAGACGACGCCGCGGATGGCGCCGCAGCTGGCCCGTGCGGCGCGGGCGGCGCGCAGGCTGTTGCTGCAGCGCGCCGGAGAGCTCTGGACGATCGACCCGTCGCGGCTCTCGGCCGCGGAAGGACGCGTCGAGTCACCCGACGGCCGGAGCGTCGGGTATGGCGACCTTGTGCGCGGGCGGCAGTTGCACGGCGCCGTGGCCGACGCGCCGTCGCCGCACAGCGAGTGGCGCGTACGCGGGACGCCTCGTGCCAAGGTCAACGCGCGCACCTTCGTGACGGGCGAGCATCGCTATACCGTCGACATCGAGCGGCCGGGCATGTGGTACGGGCGCGTGATCAGGCCCAGTCACTACGGGGCGACGGCTGGCGCCGTCGACGTGTCGGCCGCGCGTCGCCTCGGCGACGCCATCGTCGTGCACGACGGCGACTTCATCGGCGTGGCCGCGGCGTCGACCAGCGCGGCGGCCCGCGCCGCCGCCGCCATCAGGGTGTCGTGGCAGGTGCCCGCTGGCCAGCCGTCGTCGGAGTCGCTCTACGACGTGCTGCGCCCCGGCGGGGCTGCGGGGACCGGCACGCCGCAGATCATCGGACAGGGCGCTGACGGCATGCGCCTCGCCGCCCGCCGCCTGGCGCGCACGTTCCGCATCCCCTACATCGCGCATGTGCCGCTGGAGCCCCGCGCCGCCGTCGCGGAATGGGACGAGGCCGGCAAGCTGACCGTGTGGACTGGAACCCAGCGGCCGTTCGGCGTGCGCCAGGAACTCGCACGGGCCTTTCACATCCCTGAGGAACGCGTCCGCGTCCTTGTCCCTGACACGGGCTCTGCCTACGGCGGCAAGCACACGGGCGAGCAGGCCATCGAGGCGGCACGCCTCGCCAGGGCCGCACGCCGGCCGGTGCGGTTGACATGGAGCCGCGCCGAAGAGTTCATGTGGGCCTACTTCCGTCCCGCCGGGGTCATCGAGGTCGCGGCGGGGATCGACGAGAAGGGCCGGCTCGTTGCGTGGACGTTCGACAACTGGAACTCCGGCACGGCCGCCATCCGGCCGCCGTACGACATCCCGCACCAGGCGCTCACCTTCCATCGCGTCGAGTCGCCGCTGCGGCAGGGCTCCTATCGTGCGCTGGCGGCCACGGCCAACACCTACGCCCGCGAGATGCTCATCGACCAGGTCGCGCGCGAGGTCGGCGTCGACCCGCTGGCCTACAGGCTCGAGCACCTCTCCGACGCGCGGATGCGCGACGTCCTCGAGGCCGTGGCCAGGGTGGTGGGATGGCCGCCGACGACGGGGAGTGATCGCGCCTGGGGCATTGCCTGTGGTACCGAAAAGGGCAGCGTCGTCGCGACGGCCGCCGAGGTCTCACGCGATCCGGTCGACGGCTTCAGGGTCGAGCGGCTCGTCACCGCTTTCGAGTGCGGCGCGATCGTCAACCCGGACGGCCTGCGGCACCAGGTAGAAGGCGCCATCGTGCAGGGGCTCGGCGGCGCGCTGTTCGAGGCCGTACGGTTCGCCGGCGGACGACTCCTGAATGGCAGCCTGTCGCAGTACCGCGTGCCTCGCTTCGCCGACGTGCCGACGATCGACGTGCTGCTCGTGGACCGGCCCGACAGGCCGTCGGCCGGGGCGGGCGAAACGCCCATCGTCAGCGTGGCCCCTGCGATAGGCTCGGCGGCGCGCGCGTTCGGCGTCGTCGAGGACGCCCTGCCGGTCAGGCTGGCCGCCTCGGCGTAGCCTGCGGCGCGCGGCCCGGGGACGCCTTCCAGCCGAACGTGCGCGTCAGCAGGCCCCACATTTCCCATGTGGCCTTGAGCCCGGCGAACACCAGGAAGAAGACCTGCGGCCTCCCCGTCAGCGCCATGGCGAGGGTGCCGCCGAAGCCCAGCAGCCACAGCAGGGCCCAGCGGCTGTTGCAGGCGTCCACCCGCGCCTGGACGAGCGCGACCTGCGGACGGGGCGCCGTCACCCATTCGAGGATGAAGCCAAGCCCGACCACAACGGCCATCGCCGTGGCGGCATCCTTCAGCTCGGCCCAGTCGAGCGGCTCGATGCGGCCGTTTCCCATGAGGATGACCAGGATGCCGGTGAAGAACCCGCCGAACACCCCCAGGCTGCCCCAGTGGAACAGCATCACGTCCCCGGGGTTGACGCCCGCGTCGGCGGCCCTGCGCGCCTCGGCGTCCAGGGCGCTGGCGCAGGCGTGGTCGCCTTCGGCACGCGCGGCTGCGATGGCGGCCCGCGATGTCTGCGCCCGCAGGCGGTAGCACATGGCGACGGCGACGCCCGCGAGCAGGACGCTCTCGAGCCAGTACACGGCGAGGGCGACAGCCGGTTGCCACCCGAGCGCGAAGAGACCGCCCACGGGCACCGACTGGCGCAGGCCGGTGACGGCCAGCTCGAGGATGCGTCTGAGCACGACGCATCATCTTAAGGCCGAGGTGGCGTGGTCGGGGTCACGGCTCCTCCACATGGAGCTCGCGCACCGGCACCCGATCGCTCCACAGGCCCATGAAGCGCTGCTCGGGCGTGTTGCCGAGCGCGTACTCCCGATGGACGCCATGGAAGACGGCGTCAACGAGCCCGTCGAGCAGCTTCCACGTGCCGTAGTAGTCCAGGGCGTCGACGACCATCGGCCCGCGCCGCCCGAACTGGAGCTCCAGCACGGCATCGCCTCGCAGCCATCCCGGCAGGAGATGACCGTCGATGAGCACCCCGGGCGCCGTCGGCGCACGATGATCGGCCACCAGCGCAGGTGCGCCGTGATCGTCCGAGAGCAGCCTCACATAGCTCTTGTTCTCGCGCGGCACGGCGGAGGCGCCCGAGTAGATCCGGCGCGCGTCAATCTCGAACACGAGGTCGTCGTCGTTGCCCACGACCGCGACGAGCAGCATGGCCGGCGGGAGCAGCGAGAGATCGTCGAGCTCGAAGGCGATGGGTGATGCCTCTGGCCAGGTCTTCCCCGGCTCGACCGCCATCAGTGCGAGCGGCGGCGGCAACTCGCCCTGCGCGGCACGGACGGCGAGGTTCGCCGCCACCAGGCCGCCCATCGAGTGACCGACAAACACCAGGCCCGACTCGTGCGGCCGGACGTGCCCCGCAGACCCAAGGACCTCGAGGCCACGCCTGACGGCCCCGAGCGCGTGGGAGGTGAAGTGTCTGACCGGCGTCCGGAGGTCGGCCTGGTAGCGCGGATAGATCACCGTCGACCCTCGCCTGACGATGTGGGCGATCCAGGCGCCGTAGATGTCGGGATCGACGGCGCCCCACCCGTGACCGAAGACGACGACGGGCGCCGTCGGCGGCGTCGGGTCGGCCGGTTCGAAGACGTGCACCTCCTCCGCGCCCACGCCGAGCCGCGTGATCCTGATGCCGTCGTGGATGTAGGCACTGCCGCCCGGCCCATGGGACGGCTGACCCGGCGGCGCCGGTGTCGCGGGAGACAGGACGCCGGCGGCGAGGACAATCGCGGCCAGGCCCTGCGGCAGGATGAGCTTCAGCGGCAGCATGGTCGTCACCTCCCGTGGCTGTCCGGGCTGGGGTGAATGCCTCAGCGCGACCTGCGGGCGCCGCGAAGCTTCTCCCGGCGCTCCTCCCGGATCTTCTGGAGCTCGTTCATCTGTTCCTTCGTGAGGATGCCTCTCAGCCGCTCATCGGCCGACTGCCGGATCTGCCGGAGCTCCCGGGCCATGGCACGCCGCTCGCGACGGCTCTGGCCTCCGTCGCCGTACTTCTCGCGCAGCGCCTTCAGCCTGCCCAGCTCGTCCTCGAGCACTGGCCGTATCTGGTCGAGCTGCTCCGGCGTCAGCGCCAGTCGCTCCTTCACGTCGTCGATCCACTGCTGGACCTCCGCCTGGCGAGGTGCGGGGGCATCCTGCGATGCGAACACCGGGACAAACGCGGTGAGCAGAAGGGCGAGGGCCATCGTTGCGACTGTCATGAGTCCATCTCCTTGTCGTCGGCAGGCGCTTGCGAGCACTGGATCGACTCTAGCGGCGGGGTGGGCCGCGTGCGGTCACGTCTTGTCGGGAATTGTCGCCGCCGGCTGCTGCACGTACCGACAGTTCAGGACGCACGCGGGACGCGCGTCGTGCGACAGTGTTTCCGGGCGCGCCCGCACACGTGCCTTCTGCTGCCAACGGAGACCGCCCGGAGATGCCGCGCGTACTCGTCATCGACGACGACAGGGAACTGGCCGGAATGCTGGTGGACTACCTCACGCCGGAGGGTTTCGAGGTCGACACGGCGGAGACCGGCGAGCAGGGGCTCACGAGGGCGCTGACCTCCGGCTACGAGCTGATCATCCTCGACGTGATGCTGCCCGGGCTCAATGGCCTGGAGGTACTTCGCCGTCTGCGGACGGCATCGCAGTGCCCCGTCATCATGCTGACCGCGCGCGGCCAGGAAGTGGATCGCATCGTCGGCCTCGAGGTCGGCGCCGACGACTACCTCGCGAAGCCGTTCAGCGCCCGGGAGCTGCTCGCCCGCATGCACGCCGTGCTGCGGCGCACGCGCGCGGCGCCGACGGGTGCCGGCGAGCCGGGGGCCGGCGATGTGCTCGCCGTCGGCGACATCGTCATGGACGTGCGCGCGAGGACCGTCAGGCGTACCGGACAGGTCGTGGCCCTGACGTCCGTCGAGTTCGACGTCCTCCGCGTGCTGCTCGCCGCGGCAGGTGACGTCGTGTCGCGCGACGAACTCGCGAGGCAGGCGCTCCAGCGCGAGCACTCCCCCTTCGACAGGAGCATCGACAACCACGTCAGCAGCCTGCGGAAGAAGCTCGGGCCCAGGATCGGCGACGTCGAGCGCATCAAGGCCGTCCGCAACGCGGGCTACGTCTACGCGCGCACCCCGCGAGAGCAGTGAAGGCGGGTCCACGCCATGAGCCGGCTGTTTCTCCGCGTCTTCCTCTGGTTCTGGCTCGGCTCGCTGTGCGTGGCCGTCGTGTTCGCCGTCAGCTACGCGGTCACGCAGCCTGACGTGGTCACCAACTGGCGCTTCATCGGACGGACGGCGATGGGCGCCGTCGGCGCCCAGGTGGCCACCGCGTACGAACGTGACGGCCAGTCGCGTGCGACGGCGGTCCTGGACGAGATCACGCAGGGCGGCCGGCTGCCCGTCTGGGTGTACGCCGCCGACGGTCGCTTCGTGGCGGGACGTACGCCGCTCGAGAACGCCGGCGACGTCGTCGGCCGGGCCCTGGCCTCCGACGACTTCGAACGCGTGGCCGGCAGGGACGCCACGCTGCTCGCGCGGAGCACCACGAGCGACACCGGCAAGCGGTACGTCGTCGTGTGGGAGGCGCCCCGTCCGCTGCGGTGGTCCAGCGACCTGTGGTCGGCGCGCCTCATCAGGCTTTCCGCGCCGCTCCTGGCGAGTGCAGCCATCTGCCTGCTGCTCACGTGGTACATCACGCGGCCGATCCGCACGCTGCGCGAAGCGGCGCGGCACCTCGGAGGTGGTCACCTGTCGGTGCGCGTGAGTGACCGGCCGGAGCTTCAACGGAAGGACGCGCTTGCGGAGCTCGCGGGCGAGTTCGACAGGATGGCCGACAGGATCGAGGCGTCCATCCGCGGCCGGCAGCGGCTGCTGGCCGACATCTCGCATGAGCTGAGGTCGCCGCTGGCGCGACTGTCGCTTGCCCTCGACCTGGCGCGGCGCCGCGTCGGCGACGGCGTCCCGGAGCACGACCGGATCGCGACCGAAGTCACCCGGCTGGACACGCTGATCGGCCAGCTCCTGACGCTTGCCAGGCTCGAGAGCCACGGCGATCGCCTGCAGATGCAGGATGTCCCGCTCCGCGATCTGGTCCGCGAGATTGCCACGGACGCGCAGTTCGAGGCCGAGGCCGCCAACCGCCGCGTCGTCCTCGTGCAGGAATGCGACGTGACAGTGCGCGGGGACATGGGCCTCTTGAGGAGCGCCATCGAGAACGTCGTCCGCAACGCGATCCGGCACACGCCCCGGCACACGACGGTGTCGATCCGGATGGAGTCGTCGGTCAGCGGGCATACCGTCGCGGTGGTCGTGCAGGACGACGGTCCCGGCGTACCCGCGTCGGTGCTGCCACAGCTGTTCGATCCGTTCTTTCGCGTCGACGACGCGCGTGACCGCGCCAGCGGTGGCGCCGGGCTCGGGCTGGCCATCGCCATGCAGGCGATGGTCGCGCACGGCGGCAGCGCCACGGCTCGCAACGGCGAGATGGGCGGACTCAGCGTCCGGCTCGAGCTGCCGGTCAGCGGGGATGGCCGCCGAGGCAGCGGCCGAAAGCGGCCGGGCAATACCAAAGGGTAGCTATCCGGCTCGCGTCCGCGAGGCTATCGTGACGGGTCGTACGAGGCATTCGACGACATCCACTGACGGGAGGCACGATGTCCACGATAGTGACGCGCGACGGCACGACGATCTTCTACAAGGACTGGGGCCCGAAGGATGCGCCGCCAATCGTGTTCCATCACGGGTGGCCGCTCACGGCCGACGAGTGGGACGCCCAGCTGCTGTTCTTCCTGTCTCACGGGTATCGCGTGATCGCGCACGACCGCCGTGGCCACGGGCGCTCCAGCCAGACCGATACCGGTAACGAGATGGACACCTATGCCGCCGACGTCGCGGAGCTGGCCGCGGCGCTCGACCTCAGGGGCGCGGTCCACATCGGGCACTCGACGGGTGGCGGCGAGGCGGCCCGCTACGCGGCGAGGGCCGAGGCGGGTCGCGTCGCGAAGGTGGTACTCGTCGGTGCGGTGCCGCCGCTGATGCTGAAGACCAACGCGAACCCCGGCGGGCTGCCGCTCGACGTCTTCGACGGCTTCCGCAGGACGCTCGCGGCCAACAGGGCGCAGATGTTCCGTGACCTGCCGGCGGGGCCGTTCTACGGGTTCAACAGGCCAGGCGCCGCGGTCTCGCAGGGGCTCATCGACAACTGGTGGCGTCAGGGGATGATGGGCGGCGCGAAGGCCCAGTACGACTGCATCAAGGCCTTCTCCGAGACCGACTTCACCGACGATCTCAAGGCGATTGACGTCCCGGTGCTGATCATGCACGGCGAGGACGATCAGATCGTGCCAATCGACAACTCCGCGCGGCTGGCGATCACGCTGGTCAGGAACGGGAGGCTGAAGACCTATCCCGGCCTGTCGCACGGCATGGCGGCGACCCATCCCGACCTGATCAACGCGGACCTGCTGTCGTTCATCCGCGGCTGACCCGGATGCTGCCGAGCCCCACCCGAATTGTGGGGCTCGGCGGGCCCCCTCAGGCGCGCAGCGTCGCCATGTCGATCACGAAACGGTAGCGGACGTCGCTGCGCAGCATGCGCTCGTAGGCCTCGTTGATCTGGTCCATGCGGATCAGCTCGATGTCACTGACGATGCCGTGCTCGGCGCAGAAGTCGAGCATCTCCTGCGTCTCCCTGATCCCGCCGATGGCGGATCCGGCGAGACTGCGGCGCGGCAGCTCCACGCTGAACGAGTTGAGCGCCAGCGGCTTCTCGGGCGCACCGACGAGCGTGAGCGTGCCGTCGAGCCTCACGAGCTGAAGGTAGGCGTTGATGTCGTGGTCGGCGGCCACCGTGTCGAGGACGAAGTCCAGCGACGCCGCGTGGGGCTTCAGCGCCTCGGGATCCTTCGTGACGACGACTTCGTGGGCGCCCAGCCGCAAGCCGTCCTCCACCTTGCCTTCGGAGGTCGTGAAGAGGATGACGTGCGCGCCGAACGCGCGGGCGAACTTCACGCCCATGTGGCCGAGGCCGCCCAGGCCGACGATGCCCACGCGCATGCCCGGGCCGCCCTGCCAGTGGCGGAGCGGCGAGTACGTGGTGATGCCGGCGCACAGGAGCGGCGCTGCCGCCGCCGGATCCAGCGCAGGCGACACGTTGAGGGCAAATGACTCCTTTACCGTGATGCTCTCCGAGTAGCCGCCGAACGTGGGGCCGCCAAGGATCGGGTCGGGGCTGTTGTACGTGAACGTCGGGACGTTCGCGCAGTACTGCTCGAGCCCGGCGGAGCAGGGCGCGCAATGCTGGCACGAGTCGACCAGGCAGCCGACGCCGGCGATGTCGCCCTCCCGGAACCTGGTCACCGCGCTGCCGACGCGCGACACGCGGCCGACGATCTCGTGCCCAGGCACGATCGGGTACATCGAGCCCTGCCACTCGTTGCGCACCTGGTGGATGTCGGAATGGCAGACGCCGCAATACAGGATGTCGATCACGACATCGTCCGGCTGCGGCTCGCGGCGCTCGATGGACGCGGGGGCGAGCGGTGACGTCGCGCTCTGGGCCGCCCAGGCACGCACGGAGCGCACCGGCGGCCGGACTGAGTTGCTCGAGGGGGCTGCAATCGTGGACATCATGTCTCCTTCGAACGAATGACTTCTCACAGGTGGCGGAGTGCTGGAGGCCCTCCGCCGTCGATGGCACGACCGCTGGAGGCAACGGCACCAGGCAGCGCAGGCGCTCGCCTCGCCTCCTCCGAGGGACTCACGCCGAAGAAGCGCCGGAATTCCCGGCTGAACTGGGACGCGCTCTCGTAGCCGACGGCGGCCGCGGCCGCCGCGGCCCCGGCGCCTTCGTCGACGATGAGGGCCCGCGCCTTGTGGAGGCGCAGCGACTTCAGGTACTGCACAGGGGAGCTGCCCGTCACGGCCTTGAACCGGTGGTGGAACGCCGACACGCTCATGGCCACCTCGGAAGCGACGCGCGCGACGCTGAAGGGCTCCGCGAAGTGGGCGTGCATCCACTGAAGGGCGGCGTTGATCTGCGACACCTGCCCCTGCCGCTCGACCATCGTCATGAGCAGGTGGCCCCCGGGCCCGCACAGCGCCCGGTACACCAGCTCGCGCACGGTGGCCGGTCCGAGAACCCGCGCGTCGACGGGATCGCGCAGGCACTCGAGCAGGCGTACGGCGGCGTCGCTCATGGGCAGGTCGAGCGGCGTGGCCCGCAGGCAGGGGACCGCATCGGTCAGCGGCCCCGGCTGGCGTGCGGGCATCTGGACGGCAAGCTCGCCCACGATGCTCGGCGTGACGCGCACCGAGAGCCCGAGCATCGGCCCATGCGCGTCCGCTTCCGTGCGGCACTCGAACGGCAGGGGCGCGGAGAGGATCAGGTAGTTGCTCGCGTCGTAGACGACGAGGCGATTGCCGACGAAGCCGACCTTCCGGCCGCTCGCGACGATGTAGAGGCTGGAGTCGTAGAGGACGGGCGTTTTCTCGAACGTGCGGTCGGCACGTGCCAGGCTCACGCCTTCGAGGATTGACGGGCGGAGGCCTTCACCCTCGGTCAGCTCGCCGAGGAGCTCGACCATGCGCCTGCGATTGGCGTCGATCGCAGCGATCGTGTCCACGGACTGATGAAACTACGGCGGCGATGCCGAATCCAGCCCCAATGCTGCCGGATCCTTGCCCGATCCTGCCAGGGCCGGAAGAGGCAGGCGTGCTGACCCCTCAGGGGAACAGCCGAAGCTCTGCGGCAGGCTGGTCGATCCGGCGATGTACTCGTGCTCGCCCGTCCAGATCGTCCTCGGCGCGAGGCCGAGCGGCCCGAGGGTGCGCGATGGCACCGGTGCACCCTGCTCCCTCCGCGCCTCCGCGTGTCGCGTTCTCTTCCGCCCCGCCGCTACCTCCGCGCCTTCTCCGCCCACGCAGCCGCCTCCTCCGTGCGGTCCAGCGCGGCATACAGCTGCGCGAGGCGCCGCCGTGCATCCGCGACCACGGCCGACTCCTCTCCGAGGAGCGTCGCCAGCTCGCGCTCCGCGCCGAGCAGCATCGGCTCCGCTTCCCGGTAGCGCGCCGCCAGCGTGAGGTGCTCTCCGAGGATGCTGCGCGCCGAGGCGACCTTCCAGTCTCCAGCCGGCAGCGTCCTCATCCTCACGTCAAGACCCTCGCGGATCGATCGCTCGGCCTCGTCGAGGCGCCCGAGCGGCCCGAGCGCACGGCCGAGCAGTACCAGGCTCGCCGCCACGGACGGGTGCGCATCGGGCAGCGTCTTCCCGCGCAGCGCCAGCACCTCTTCGAGCAGCGGTACGGATCGCTCGTGCTGCCCCATCGTCACCAGCGAATCGGCGTAGTTGACGACGGTCATGGCGTAGTTCGGGTGTTCGGGGCCGAGCGTGCGGCGCCGGATGCGCATCGCTTCCTCGTAGGCCTCGAGAGCACGTTCCCGCTCGTCCAGGTACCAGAGGACCGTCGCGTAGGGCGAAAGGATGTCGCCAACGGCATTCGACTCCGGCCCTGATCCCTTGCGGGCCTCGGTGATGGCTTCCTCGTACATCACGAGGGCCTCGCGCAGCTGCCCGAGGCTGGCCAGCGTGAACCCGAGGTTGGCGGCGGCGCTTGCCCGCGGGCCCGGACCAAGGTTCGATGCCAGCACGAACGCCCTGGCATGCTCGAAGGCCTCGCGGGCGGCGGTCAGGTCGCCCATCGCCGCGGCCAGCCGTCCGCGCTGGTCCAGGTACGTCGCCCTGATCGCGTCGTCGACGCCGGAGAGCCTCGCCATCTCGGCGTCGGCCTCGGCCAGCGACCGTGACGCCTCCTCGAGGCGGCCGGCGTTGTCCAGGGCGTAGCTCGTCATCGTCAGCAACCGCAGCGCTTCCTCGCTGCCTGCGGGCGCCACGCGCCGTTCCGCCGCCAGCGCGAGGGCGTACTGCTCGGCCGCCGCGTCGAAGTCGCCGAGCCCGACGAGCGTCTGGGCGATGACGCCGCGAACGGCCGCGGCAAGCGTTGGCGTGTCGTCGAGGGCGGCGGCGTCGGTTGTCGCCTGCGCGACGACCTCGCGCACCGTCACCTCCCGTCCGAGCGCGTTCGGGTCTGCCGACCCCAGCATCGTCGTCACGAACTCGGTGACGGCCGTCGCACGGCGGGCTTCGGCTTCGGCGCGTCGCGCCTGGACGATGGCGGCCAGCAGCCCGCCGACGAGCGCGACGACCGCGACGACGAGGGCGGCTGCCTCGAGGCGGTGGCGGGCGACGAACATCCGCAGGCGATAGGCGAGCGTGGACGGACGCGCCAGGATCGGCTCCCCCGACATCCCGCGCTGGAGGGCGTCGGCCATGTGCTGCACGCGGGCGTACCGCTGGTCAGGCTCGCGCGCGAGGGCCTTCGCGACGATGGGGGCAAGGTCGC
>CAYSHC010000031.1:0-38828 GCA_964430855.1 uncultured Vicinamibacteraceae bacterium | reverse complement strand
GCGGTCGAGACGACTCCATGGACCTGCCAGAACTTGCGCTCGGCACCCCAGAAACAGCCCAGGCCGAACAGCGCCAGCTGCGTGCCCTCGGGGAACGGGCCGTCGAGCGGCGCGTCGAGGACGTAGTGCCGGCCGGGGATGGGCATGGCCGTCTCGCGGCCGGGCAGGGCCTCGGCCGGCGTGGGCAGGACGAGCGGGCGGTGCGAGAAGAAACCCATGCCCCCAGTATCGCACCTGCCGGGACGCCGCCCGGCGGGCCGCTGCGCAGACGGCGCGTCGGCGCGGGCCGGTATGTCAGAGGTGCAGGAACGGGTAGGCGGTCGTGTTGCGCCACAGCCAGAACACGAGGGTCAGCGCGAGGCCGATCCAGCCGAGCGCCGTCCGCCAGCGGGACGCATGGACCTCGTCAAGAAGCCGCGGCGCGGCGGCAAATCCCAGCGCCAGCGGTGCGGCGACGAAGGCGAGCGGGTTGTGGACGAACGCCGCGCGCACGTCAGCGTGCAGCAGGTAGTGGACCGCGCGGGTCAGGCCGCATCCCGGGCACGCCCAGCCGGTCAGCAGGCGATACGGGCACAGGACGAGGCCGGTGTCCGTCGGGTCGAGGTGGTAGGCCGCGGCGAGCGCGAATGCGCCCGCCGCGAGCACGAGCGGCAGCACCGGGGCCGTGGTGCGCACGTCAGAACCGCCCGGCCTCCATGACGGCGCGGAGGAACCCCAGACCGCCGACGAAGAAGATCCAGATCAGCGCCAGGCAGAGCAGCACGGTGCCGATGATGCCGAGGATCTTGGCAATCATCGCCATGCCCCTGTTCGACTCGGGCAGCCGCCCTGCGTCGATCGCCACGAGCTCGTCGTTGCCGAGATACCAGGCCACCGGGGCGAACAGGCCGCAGCAGACGACCCCCAGGACGCCGAAGACGAGCGCCATGACCGCGCGGCTCTGCGCGCCCGGCGGCGGGCCCGGCGCAATCGGCGGTGGCGGCGGCGGTGGCTGTGGCGGCGGCGGCGTGACGTCCATGCACGGGCTCCTTTGTCTCGGCGCGCGGGCGAGAGCCGCCGTCGCGCGCTGCGGCCCGGTCGTGCCGGGCTCAGGCCTTCGGGTATGGTGCGGCAGTCTATCTCAGGTACGCGGGGACGAAAAGAGGGACGGCTGCGCTTGATCCGGGCGCGATTCGTGAGAGAGTGGTGACACGAGCAACCCGCACACTGCACATCAGGGGAGGCCATGAACGGCGTCATCACCGCATGGGGACGAATTCTTCTGGGCTATCGCCCGAACCTGTCCATCGAGATCACCCGCGAGTGCCCGCTGCGCTGTCCGGGCTGTTACGCGTATGGCGACGATCACCTCGGGGGTGAGATCACCCTTCGCCAGCTCGCCGACCTCAAGGGCCAGGCGCTCATCGACGGCATCCTCGATGCGGTACGGCGGTATCGCCCGCTCCACCTGTCACTGGTCGGCGGCGAGCCGCTCGTGCGCTTCCGCGAGCTCGACGTGCTGCTGCCGCAGCTGGCGGCGATGGGGCTCCACACGCAGGTCGTGACCAGCGCCGTGCGTCCGATCCCGACGGCGTGGGCGTCCATCCCGCGGCTGCAGATCTGCGTGTCGATCGACGGGCTGCCGGCCGAGCACGACGTGCGCCGCGCGCCGGCGACCTACAAGCGCATCCTGCAGCACATCAAGGGGCACCAGATCACGGTGCACTCCACCGTGACCCGGCAAATCGCCGAGCGCGAGGGCTACCTCGAGGAGTTCTTCGACTTCTGGCAGAACAACCCGGACACGCGCCTCATCTGGGTGAGTTTGTACACGCCGCAGGTGGGCGAGGAGTCGGCCGAGAAGCTGACCCCAGAGACGCGCGCAGCGGTGATCGCGGAGCTGCGCCGGCTCGCGCCGCGCTACAGCAAGGTGCAGCTGCCCGACGGCCTGCTGAACGTCTACGCCAGGCCGCCGCGCAATCCTGACGAGTGCGTCTTCGCGCGCACCACGCTGTGCCTGTCGGCCGACCTGCAGACCGCCATTTCGCCGTGCCAGTTCGGCGGGAGACCCGACTGCGAGAACTGCGGCTGCATGGCGTCGGGGGCGCTCGACGCCGTCGCGCGGCATCGCCTTCCGGGCGGGCTCAAGGTGGGGACCATCTTCGAGACCTCGCTGCGCATCGGCAAGACGGTTGCCGCAGTCACGCGGCGGGACACCGCTCCGCCCGCGCGGCGGGACGCGCTCCCCGCGGACAGCTGACCCCGCTACACAGGACCCGTCGTGCAGGCTGCGGCTGCATCGACGGGCTGTCCCTGGACCGCGACATCAATGCGACGGGCATCGACGTCGCGACCGGGTGAGTCGAAAGACGGCGACCTTGCAAAGGGCCGCGTCCCGAACGGAACGCAGAAGGCCCCGTTGCGCCCGTCAGGCGAAAGCGTCTGCTTACCGAACTGCAACCGTCGGGCAGTACGCTGATCGTCGGGCAAGCTGATGGTGCCGCGGAACGTTACCGCGGCACCGGCGGCTTCAGGCGACCGAACGTCCGGAGATCAGCCGCACGAGGACGACGATGAGCGCGATGACGAGCAGCAGGTGGATGATGCCGCCCATCGTGTAGGAAGTCACCATCCCGAGCAGCCAGAGCACCAGCAGAATGACCACGAGCGTGTACAGCATTTGACGTCTCCTCTATGTCGAAGGGATCGTCGCCGCTGCCACGACCCCGGTCACATTGGTACGCCTGCCGAGATAGCAGGGGCCGTGCCATCCTCGAAACTCGCGGAAACGCCTTGGATTACGCGTTCCGATGGCGCGGCACCCTGTCGGGCGCTGTGGCTGGGCCTGCTCATTGTGGGTATTGCCGGGACCCCCAAGTTCTACCGCAGTCCTTACGGACCCGCTACGGTACCGGCGTCGCGCGACCGCTCCTGACCGCCTCCCGCAGGTGCGCGGGAACGTCGGAGCCGGCCGCCCGCCTGCTGGACGTGATGATGGCGCGATACGTGCGCGCCTGCTGACCTTCGACGCGCCGGGCCTCTGCTTCCGCACGCAGCCGCGCGACCGTGGCAGCATGGTGTGTCCGCATCCGCTCAAGCTGCTCACGAGCCTGTGCGATCTCTTCCTGCGCCTCTGCCAGCCGCTGCCGCACCTCGCTGTCAGGCACCTGCTCACCGTCCACCTGCCGCTGCATGGCGCCAAGGTCAGCTGCGAGTCGTGCGAGGCGCGCCGCATGCTCCTCGACCAGGCCGGCATCGCCGGCGGTCGTCGCCGTCACGGTCTGCACCAGGCGCACGCGGTGCGCCGCCTCCTCGGCGAGTCGCGCGGAGAGACGCGCGGCCGCTGCCCGGGCTGCCGCATCCGTCGTCCCCAGCCGTGCCAACAGCGACGCGTCGCGGCTGACATAGGCGCGGCCGTCGAGGCGGAACCACACCATCGCCTCGGTCCCGCGACGTGCGCGACGCGCCTCGTCCACGGCGGCGTCGTCGCCTGCCACGATCGCCGGCTCGGCGTGCCCCTCGTTGAAGAGGACCCACGGGACGTCACTCGCGGCAGGCGCTGGCGTCACGACGGGAGCGGGTGACGGCGACGGCGTTGGCGCCTGCGGCGCGTGCCCGGGCTGCCTCGCCGGGTGGTCCTCCGGCCGGGGGGACGGCCGGGGCGCGAGGCGCGGCGTGGCGTCCGGCGCGGGACGCGGCGCGACAGAAGGCGCGGGCGCCCGACGCGAGCGCGACGCGGGGGCCGGTGCGTCGGGGACATCCGGCGGCGCCGGCGTCCCGTCTGATGTCACCGCAGGAGGCGTCGGCGGGGCGGGTGGCACCGGTGGCGCCGCGTCGGAGGGCGGCGGCGCGGGTGGTGCCGGCGGCGTCGCGCCGGGCGGCGGCGGGGCAGGTGGCGCCGGTGGCTCCGGCGGTTCCGGCGTTGTTCTCGCGTCCGGCGACGTCCTCGTCGTGGCCTGCTGTGGGTCCAGGGCAGCGACGGTTGCGCTGACGGCGGTCCCGTCGTGTGTGCGGGCGGCGTGGGCCGCCGCGTGAGGCGTCGGGAGGATGACCCCCGGTGCTGCTGCCGTGACCGTGATTGGCAGGAGGCCGATCGCGGCCAGAGGCACGAGCGACCACCACCGGCGTGCGGGCGTTGCAGACACGTGACTCAGCATGGCGAGTCTCCTCTCGAGCGTCGTGAACGTGGAAGCGGCGACGGCAGCGGCAGGAAGGGGTACGCCCGATGCGCAGCCGAGGCGCAGGAGGAGCCGGCCGTAGGCGCGTGGCGTGCACCCGAGGACGCGGATGGCCTCGGCATCCCACGCGGCCTCGCGGGCGAGGGCGTACTCGCGGACCGCCAGCCGCGCGAACGGATCGAAGAAGAACACGCGCTCGACGAAGGCCGGGACCCATGCCGCCAGCAGGTCGCGCCGGCGGATGTGGGCGAGCTCGTGCGCCAGGGCGAGGTCGCGCTCGTGCGCCGGCCACCTGTCGATCGCCTGCGGCAGCAGCAGCGCGGGCGGCCGCGTGTTGAGCACCATCGGCGACCGCACCGCGCGGTGGACGAGGACGTCGGGCGGCGCGATGTCCATGCGGTCCGACAGCCTGTCGACGGGTTCGCGCACCGCGGGCGGGGCACCCGCGGCTTCACCGGCCATCGACAGCAGCCGACCCCACTGTCGGCCCGTGCGCCAGACCTGCCATCCGAGGCCGGCGACGTAGAGCAGCACCACCGCGCCCCCTACGACGTCTGTCCACGCGATCGTCGGCAGCGGCACGTCATGGGCGCCAGCGCCCTGCGACACGGCCCGTGCGGCGCCTGCGCGGCGGTGGTCGCCCAACGACTGCGCCGCGTCGATCCGGACGGTCCCGTCGACGGACGCAGCAACCGGCAATCCCGGGGGGGCGCCCCGGGCGGATTCGAAGGCCGGCGCCACGCGGCTGGCAACCTCTCCCGGCAGCCAGGACGGCACGGCGAGGGGCAGCGGGATCTCGAGGGACGGGACGGGCAGCAGCGCCCACACGAGGCGGGCGGTCACGAGCCACCAGACCCAGGCGCGGACATGGGCCGGCACCCTCGGGATCGCCGCGAACGTGACGAGCACGATGACCGTCAAGACCGCGCCCTGCACCGACGCATGCAGCACTGTTTCGGGCAGCGCGCTCATGACTCGTCTCCCTGACGCCCGCGCAGGCGCGACACGACGCGTTCGAGCGCCTGCACCTGTTCGGGCGTCAGCTCGTCGGCGCTTTCCGTGAGGTACGCGACCACGGGCGACACCGACCCGCCGAGCGTCCTGTCGACGAAGGAGCGCACGGCCCGTTTCAGGACGTCGTGCGGTCCCATCGCGGAGCGATAGCGGTACACCCCCTCCTTCTGGCGGCGTGTCAGGAAGCCCTTCTTCCGCAACCGCTCCATCATCGTCAGGACGGTGGAGCGCGCCAGGCCGCGTTCCGCGCCGAACCCGTCCGCCACCTCGCCGACGGTCGCGCCCTCATGGGCAGCGATCCATGTCAGCAGCGCCAGCTCCTGGTCGCCAATCGTCGCCGTCGTCGATTCGTCGCTCATGGGTGGTCTCCGTGCCCATCTGTTGTGACTACATCTGTAGTCATCATCCTGCGGTCTGACGACAGGTGTAGTCAAGCCCGGCCGGATGGACCGCGTGTGGGGTATCCTTCAGCGCAATCGCCCTATGCCACTCGACAGACGAGCCTTCCTGGCGGCGCTCGGCGCCGCCACTGCGACGCCCCTTGACGCCGCTGCCGTCGCCTCGCGGGTGCCCGCCCGCCAGGGACAGGCCTCTGGCGGCGCCGCGGCCGCCGGCTGGCGGGCCGGCCTCGCGACCGTGGACATCACGCCGCCGCCCGGTGTGTGGATGGGCGGCTACGCCGCGCGCAAGGAAGCCGCGCAGGGCACCGCCCAGCCGCTGCACGCGAAGGCCCTGGCGATCGAGGACGCTGCCGGCGAGCCGGTGGTTCTGGTAACCCTCGACCTGCTTGGCCTTACGGCCGAGGTCGCGGGTCGCATCGCCGACGGGGTCACGCGGCTGCACGGGGTGCCGCGCGCGCGGCTGCTGCTCTGCAGCTCGCACACGCACTCCGGGCCGGTGATCAACGACCAGCTCGCGGTGGCCTATGACCTGACGCCCGAACAATGGGAGGCCATCCGGACGTCCACGCGCAGCATCGAGCGGAAGGTGGTCGATGTCGTGGGACGCGCGCTCGCGGCACGCCAGCCCGCGCGGCTCCGCACGGGCCAGGGCTCGGCGGCGTTCGCGGCCAACCGGCGGACGCAGTTCACCCCCGACGGCCCGGTGGACCACGCCGTGCCGGTGCTGTCCATCGAGAGTCCGGACGGCGCGCTGCGTGGGGTCGTCTTCGGCTATGCCTGCCACAACACGACCCTGCAGGCGACGGCCGTGCGCTACCACGGCGACTACGCGGGCGTCGCGCAGCGGGAGCTCGAGTCACGCCATCGAGGCGCTGTGGCGATGTTCGTGGCCGGATGCGGCGCCGACGCCAATCCGTCACCGCGGGGCACGGAGGAACTGGTCGAGCAGCACGGCCGCAGCCTCGCCGACGCCGTGGACGCCGTGCTGCCGTCGGCGACGACGGTCACCGGCACGCTCCGCGCGGCGTTCGAGGAGCCGGCGCTGGCCTACGCCCCGCCGCCCCCGGCATCGACGTGGAGGGAACGACTGGCCGCTGACGACGTGTACGAGCGCCGGCATGCGCGGCTGATGCTCGACATTTTCGAGCGCGACGGGCGCCTGCCGGCCTACGAGCCCGCGCCGCTGCATGTCGTCAGGCTTGGCGACCTCACGCTCGTGACGTTGAGCGGGGAAGTGGTGGTGGACTACGCGCTGGCGATCAAGCAGGCGTACGGCGAGCGCACGTGGGTGGCCGGCTACACCGACACCGTGTTCGGGTACGTGCCTTCCGTACGCGTCCTGCGCGAGGGCGGCTACGAGGGCGGCGGCGCCATGCTGTACTACGGCCGTCCCGGCCCGTTCGACGAGTCGGTCGAGCGGACGCTGCTCGACGGCGTGAAGCGGCTCATGGCCGTGACGTCGGCCTGAGTGCAGGAGCACGTGATGAGACGACAGGGTGAAGGCGCGGGCCGTCCGCGCGAGATCCATGACAACGGCACCCCGACGCAGGCTGCCCGATCCGGCGTGAACCGGCGGACGTTCCTGGCCGCCGCCGGCGCCGCTGCCGCGGCCGACCTGGTGACGGCGCGCGCTGCCGGCGCCGCGCCCACGGTCATCGGGCGGCGGGCCGACACGCCGGCCCTTCTTGGCGGCACGCCCGTTCGCACGACGCCGTTCCCGTCGTGGCCCGTCAGCGACACGACGGAGACGACGTCGCTCGGCGAGGTCGTGACGAGCGGACGCTGGAACCGCCACCGCCAGGTCGAGGCCTTCGAACAGGCGTACGCCTCGCTCACCGGCGCGCGCCACTGCCTCGCCGTTGCCAACGGGACGAGCGCCCTGCTCACCGCGCTCGGCGCGCTCGACGTCGGCCCGGGCGACGAAGTGATCCTGTCGCCCTACACGTTCATCGCGACGGTGAACGTCGTCCTGCTGCGCCACGCGCTGCCCGTGTTTGTCGATACCGACCCGGAAACCTTCCAGATCGACGCGAAGAAGGTCGAGGCGGCCATCACGCCGGCGACGCGCGCGATCATCCCGGTGCACGTGGGAGGGTCACCCGCCGATCTCGACACGTTGCTGGAGGTCGGTCGCAGGCGCGGCATCCCCGTCATCGAGGACGCCTGCCAGGCACACCTTGCCGAATGGCGGGGGCGCAAGGTGGGGAGCCTCGGCACCTTCGGCGCCTTCAGCTTCCAGGCCAGCAAGAACCTGAATGCCGGCGAGGGGGGCGCCGTGCTCACGAGTGACGCCGCGCTGGCGGCACGCGCCCATGCGTTCCACAACAACAGCAGCGGACCCCGCGGCGGCGGGCCGCAGAGCGCACCGGGCGTCGGGGCCAACCTGCGCCTCACCGAGTTCCAGGCCGCGATGCTCCTCTCGCAGATGGAGCGCCTCGAGGCGCAGCAGGCGCGTCGCGACGCCAACGCCGCGTACCTCACGAAGGCGCTGAACGAGCTTGGCGGGCTGACGCCGGCACGGCTCTACCCGGGCGTGACCCGCAGTGCCTATCACCTGTTCATGTGCCGCTACGACGCTGCGGCCTTCCGCGGCCTCCCGCGCGACCGCTTCCTCGAGGCGCTTCGCGCCGAGGGCGTCCCGGCGTCGGGCGGCTACCGCCCGCTGCCGGCCGACCCCAATGTCACGGCCACGCTCGCGTCGCGCGGCTACATGCGTGTCTACGGCGCCGAGGCGCTGGCGACGCTGCGCGAGCGCAACGTCTGCCCCGAGAACGACCGCCTCTGTGACGAGGCCGTCTGGTTCACGCAGACGATGCTCCTCGGCCCGCGTCAGGACATGGACGACATCGTCGCGGCGGTCAGCCGGATCAAGGCGTCGGCCGATCGACTGGTCGGGCAGGTGTCTCAGAGGTAGGCGAGCAGGCGGCCGCACACGAGCGCGCAGCTCCAGCTGACGAGCGACACGACGGCGGCGGCGCGCGCGGCGGCCGGCGGCGACGGCGCGTAGTTCCACACGCGCACGTCACGGTAGACGCCGCGCCCGAAGATCGAGGCGTTGGCGACGCCGGTGCCGATGGCGGCGATCTTCAGGAAGAAGACCCACTGCTGGATGTACGTGGTGGCCTGCGTCGCAAACAGCAGCAGGCCCGACGCGAGCGCCAGCGTGAAGCCGACCCGCGCCCAGGGCAGCAGGTGCCGGGCCATCGCGTCGGCCGGCAGCCGCGACGACAAGCCGAGCAGGCGCAGGTCGAAGGCCACGGCGGTGCCGATGAGCAGCGCGAGACCGGCCAGGTGCACGACCTCCACGGCGGGGTAGGCCCACGTGGACGTCCGGATCCAGGCGGCCGGTCCGCTCTGCTCGAGCCAGGCCGCCATGGCCAGCGCACGCGCTCCCATTACCGCAGTTCGACGGTCTTGTCCCCGACGATGATCCGCTCGGCGCGCATCTCCTCGGCGTGCTCCTTGTGCTGGTAGCCGACGATGCGCACCTTCGCGCCGGGCGCGACCATCTCTCTGGTCAGCCCGCGTGCCTGCATGCGCGCGGTCGGCGCGAGCACCACGTCCCAGGTCTTCGCGTCGGTCACGAGCGTCAGCATCCCGTGCGGGTTCTCCCACTGCGATGCCTTGACGGTGCCGTCCACGGCCAACGGCCTGGTCTGGTCGTAGGAACTCCAGCCGTGGTGCGCGGCGGCCGTCGTGGCGAATGCCACGGCGCAGGCGACGACGATCAAGGCGTGACGCCAGGTGCGAATGTGCTTGGCCATGGGTCTCCTCCGGATTGGTGCAGTCTCCTTGAGGCGCCCGTTTGCGTCAAGGCAGGCTGCCCTTGCGGCTGTCCGCGCGATACACTGCCGGGCGCAAAGGGACAGCGGGAAGGCCCGGAGAGCCGTCCCTGCCGGGCCATCCCTGCCATCGATGCAGCGTCGCACCTTTCTTCACACGCTCGCCGCCCTCGCCGCGGCCTCGGGCTTCTCGCGGCGGGTCCACGCGCGTCAGGCCGTCCCGCCGGGCTCGGCTGCCGCCGGCGACCTGTCGCTCTGGTATTCGCGTGCAGCCCGGCAGTGGGTGGAGGCCTTGCCGATAGGCAACGGCCGCCTGGGCGGGATGGTCTACGGGGGCGTCGGCGTGGACCGTCTGGCGCTCAACGACGACACGCTCTGGTCGGGCGGGCCGACGGACTGGAACAACCCGGACGCGCGCGAGGCACTGGCCGAGGTACGGCGGCTCGTCGCCGACGGACGATTCGTCGAGGCCGACGCGGCGTCGAAGCGGATGATGGGGCCGTATACCCAGTCGTACATGCCTGCCGGCGAGATCCGCGTGACGTCCGACCACGGCGACGTCGCGGCCGGCTACAGGCGCGCGCTCGACCTCGGCAGCGGGACGGCGACCGTCACCTACAGGCAGGGCGAGGCGACATTCACCCGGACCTACGTGGCGAGCCACCCCGATGACGTGATCGCCGTGCACCACGCGTGCTCGCGGCCAGGTCTGCTGCGGCTCTCCGTTGACGCCTGGTCGCCTCTGCGGCACGAGACGTCGGTCGACGGCATCGAGCTGGTGCTCGTTGGCCGCGCGCCGGCGCACGTGGAGCCGAACTACAACGTCGTCACCGAGCCCGTCCGCTATGCCGACGACCGGGGCATGCCCTACGAAATCAGGCTGCGCGTCGTCACCGACGGGCGGTTGGTGGCGGAAGGCGACCGCCTGCACGTGCGCGACGCGTCCGAGGCGACGCTGCTCATCGCCATCGCGACGAGCTTTGCCGGCTACGCCGTCGATCCCGTCGCCTCGGGCCGCGACTGCCGCGCGTCGACGCGCGCGACGCTCGACGGCGTCAGGACGCGCACCTGGCGGGAGCTGCTCGACCGGCACGTCGCCGACCACTCGGCGTTGATGTCACGGATGTCGCTGGTGCTCGGCGGTCCAACCGCGGAGGGAACCGGTGCGCCGACGAGCCAGTCGCAGCCCACCGATGTGCGGCTCGCCTCACGTGGCGCCGACGATCCGGCGCTCGTGGCGCTCACGGTGCAGTACGGCCGCTACCTGATGATCGCCGGCAGCCGTCCGGGCACGCAGCCGCTCAACCTCCAGGGCGTCTGGAACGACCAGGTGCGCCCGCCGTGGAGCGCCAACTACACGACCAACATCAACGCCGAGATGAATTACTGGCCGGCGGAGCCGGGCAACCTGGCCGAGTGCGCGCGCCCGCTGCTCGAGGCCATCGGCGAGCTGTCGGTCACGGGCGCCGAAACCGCGCGGGTGAACTACGGCGCCGACGGCTGGACGGTGCACCACAACACGGACCTCTGGCGGCAGTCCGCGCCCGTCGGCGGCTTCGGCCACGGCGATCCGGTGTGGGCCCTGTGGCCGCTGGGCGGCGCGTGGCTGGCGCAGCATCTCTGGGAGCACTACGCCTTCGGCGGCGACGAGGCGTGGCTGCGGGCGACAGCGTACCCCCTGATGTCCGGTGCCGCGCGCTTCTGCCTGGCCATGCTCGTCGAGGACGGGGACGGGCACCTCGTGCCGTCGCCCTCGACGTCGCCCGAGCACAAGTTCCGTCTCGAGGACGGCCGCCTCGCGGCCATCTCGGCGGGGGCCGCAATGGACCTCGGCCTGGTCTGGGACGTGGCGACGAACGTCCTTCAGGCGGCCGCCGTGCTGGGGACGGACGACGCGCTGTGCGCGCGCCTTCGCGAGACGCTGCGCCGCCTGAAGCCATACCGCATCGACGCGCAGGGCGCCCTCGTCGAATGGGGCGTGGACCGGCCGCCACAGGACCCGCACCATCGCCACTTCTCGCACCTGTTCGGCCTGCACCCGGGGCGGCAGATCACCATCGAGCAGGCGCCGGCCCTGTTCATGGCGTGCCGGCGGTCGCTCGATCTGCGCGGTGACGAGGGCACCGGGTGGTCGCTCGCGTGGAAGATCAACGCCTGGGCGCGGCTGCGCGACGGCGCGCGCGCCTACCGGCTGGTCGCGCGGCTCCATCGCCTCGTCGAGACGACGACCGTGCAGATGAGCAATGCCGGCGGCCTCTACGCCAACCTCTTCGACGCGCATCCGCCGTTCCAGATCGACGGCAACTTCGGCGCGACGTCAGGCGTGCTCGAGATGCTGGTGCAAAGTCACGCGGGCTGCGTGGACCTGCTGCCGGCCCTGCCGCCGGCGTGGCCAGACGGCGAGGTCCGGGGCGTGCGGGCGCGAGGCGGCTTCGAGCTGGACCTGCGCTGGCGCCGCGGGGCCGTCGAGCGCGTGGTGCTCCGCTCGCGCCTCGGGGGCGTCGCACGCCTGCGCGCAAGCGTGCCGCTCACGCGCGGCGGCCGCCGCCTCGGACGCGCCGACGGCCCCGTGCCCAACGCGTTCTACGCGACACACCCCGTGACCCCGCCGATCGTGCCGCCGGGCGTGTCAATCCCGCGGCCCCCGGCGCTGCCCGCGCACGTCGTCGACGTCGTCACGCGCCCGGGTGACGAGATTGTGCTCGGCGCGGGCTGAGGGCCCGCGCCGCTGTCGGTGCTAGGGCAGCACCTTCACCATGATGTTCTTGTAGTGCACCCGGCTCTTGGGGTCGTGGCCCTGGATCGCGAAGGTGCCGCTCGAGAGCACGCGGCCCTTCATGCTCGCGGGGCGCTCGACGTTGTCGGGCTCGGTGTAGTCGACCAGCTGCCTGCCGTTGACGCTCACCGTGATCCGCTTGCCCCGCACGACGATGTGCTGCGTGAACCACTCGTGGTCCTTCGCGGGCGGCGTCGTCACGTCGACGATGTTGTAGAGGCTGCCCGTGCGGATCCGGTCCGTGTGCGAGTTGTTCACCTGCACCTCGTAGCCCTTCTCGGGCCAGCCGCTCTCCTGGTACTCCGTATGGAAGTACATCCCGGAGTTCGCGCCGGGGAAGGTCATGATGTCGGCCTTCCACTCGAAGTTGGTGAAGCTGTGGTTGGCCACGGGGCCGACGTAGTAGAGATGGGCGCGCGGGCCGAAGACGCGCAGCTCGCCGTTCTCGACGCTGAAGGTCTGGGCATTCTCGCCGACCTTCCAGCCGTCGAGGCTCTTGCCATCGAAGATCGACACCCAGCCGTCATCCTGGGCGGTGGTCGGTTGGGCGGTCCCCGCGACGAGGACCCCGAGGGCCGTGGCCGCGCAGGCCAGGCGGATGAACGCGGTCATGCAACGACTCCTTCGAGAAGCCCGGCGCACGACGCGTCGGGCGCAACGGTATCCGATCGCGCACACGATACCAGAGAGCGTCAGCGCAGCCGCGCCCGGGCCTGCTCCAGTCCCGTGCGCGTGTTGCGCAGCTCCTTGTGGTCCTCGGGCAGGACGGCGGCCTGGATCGCCTCGGCGCGCTCGTAGAGGTCGATCGCCTCGCGCAAACGTCCCGCGTCGGCGCGATGGTCGGCGAGGCGGCTCATGGCGAGCGCCGTCATCGGATGCTCGGATCCGAGCACGCGCATGCGCATGTCGAGGGCCTGCTCCAGCAGCCGGGTGCCTTCCTCCCGCTGCCCCCGCTCGTAGAGGAACGTACCCAGATTGAAGTAGCTGTGGGCCACGTCCGGGTGATCGCCCTTGTGGATCGCGAGGTCGATCGCCAGGACCTCCCGGTACAGCGCCTCGGCGCGCGCGTAGTTGCGCTGGGCACGCTCCACCAGCGCCAGGTTGTTGAGGATTGTCCCGAGCTGGCCGTGGGGTTCCGGGTACAGCTTCCTGGCGTCGGCGACGCCGGCCTCGAGCACCGCGCGGGCCTCATCCAGCCGCTTGAGCTCCCGGAGGATCAGGCCCCGGAACGAGGCGAACCCGACGAGGTTCGGATGCGGCCCGTCGGTGCCGTACTGGGCCCGCAGCAGCGGTTCGGCCTCGGTCAGCACCTCGTCGGCCTGTTCGTACTCGCCCAGCTGGTAGTGCGCGACCGCCAGGTTGAACAGCGTGCCCCCGCGATGTGCGCGCGCCTCCTCGCCGAGGCCCCGTCGAATCTCCATCGACCGCCTCAGCGCGTCGGCGGCCTCGCGCGGACGCCCGTCGGTCAGGTGGACCAGGCCGAGGTTGTTGAGCACCTCCGAGACGCCGTCGCTGGCCTCGCCCTCGGCAGCCTCGCGGATGGCCAGCGCACGCTCGTACAGCGCCAACGCCTCGGCCGTTGCGCCCCGCTCGACGAGCACGCGCCCGAGCGTGTTCAGCGTCTCGGCCACGGGGATGGCGTCCGGGCCCGCGGCCGCCTCGCGGACCGCCAGCGCGTCGCGCAGCAGCAGTTCGGCGCTCTCGGGACGTCCGAGCGCGAGGTACACGTCACCCAGCGTGTGCAGGAGCTGCCCGCGCACGATGGGCGCATCGGTGACCTCCGTGCGGATGCGCTCGGCGCCCCGGTCCACCAGTTCGCGGGCCGTCACCTCGCGCCCGCGGTTGGTGGCCGGGTTGGCTTCGTCGAACAGGTCCACCAGGAACCGTGACACCTGTGTCGCCGTGGCCGCCTCGACGCGCGCCACCCGCTCCGCTTCGACGGCCCGCGCCCGCTCACGGGCCAGCGCGACGACGAAGGCGACGAGCGCGCAGACGGCAAGCAGCGCGAGGGCCACGCCCACGGCGTGGCGGCGCACGAAGCGCGACGCCCTGTAGAGGCGACTGTCCGGACGGGCGTTGACCGGCAGGCCGCGCAGGTAGCGGTCCAGGTCGTCGGCAAACTGCTCGACCGACCCGTAGCGCCGGTCGGGCTCCGGGTGCATCGCCTTGAGGACGATGGTGTCGAGATCGCCGCGCAGGGTGCGGCGCAGGCGCGCGGGCGAGCTGCGGCGCGCCGCGGCCAGGTCCACCTGCGTCGAGTCCGTCTGGCGGTTCGAGGTGCGCGTGGTGACAGCAGCGCTCGGGCGCATCGGCAGGCGCAGGTCCGTGAGGCGCGCGCTGACGGCGGTCGGCGTCCGCTTGTCGAAGTCGTAGGGGCGGTGGCCGGTCAGCAGTTCGAAGAGGACGACGCCCAGCGAGTAGACGTCGGAGCGCGTGTCCACGCCCACGGGGATGACGCCGGCCTGCTCCGGGCTCATGTACTCGGGCGTCCCGATGAACTGCCCGAGCATCGTCACGCGCGTGGCGAGCGGCTCGTCGTCGGTGAGCGCCTTGGCGATGCCGAAGTCGATGATCTTCGGCTGCGGGCGGCCGTCGACCGTCGTGACCAGGATGTTCGACGGCTTGAGGTCGCGGTGGAGGACGCCCTTCTGGTGGGCGTGCTGGACGCCGCGGAGCACGTCGAGGAACAGCCGCAGACGCTCGTCGACCGTCAGCTGCGCGCCGTCGCAGTAGTCGGTGAGCCGCTGCCCGCGGACCAGCTCCATCGCGACAAACGGGCGCCCGTCGTCGGTGGTGCCCGCGTCGAGGACGCGCGCGATGGACGGGTGGTCCATCAGGGCCAGTGCCCGGCGCTCGCTCGCAAACCTCGCGACGATCGCGTCGGTGTCCATGCCGCGCTTGATGACCTTCAGCGCGACCTCCCGCCGGAGCGGCTGCTCCTGCGTCGCCAGGTAGACCTGGCCCATGCCGCCCTCGCCGAGCAGCGCCGTCAGGCGGTACGGGCCGACGTAGCGCGCAAACAGCAGGTCGCGCACCTCGCGGACGGCCGCCAGGTCGGGAAACGACGGACCGGGGGCCTGCGGGTCGGGTATCGTGCGACCGTCGGCAACCGGATCCTCGGCTGGGGAGGTTCCGGGCGGCTGCGATACGGGATCGGATCCGGGCGGCTCTGGCACCTCAGCCGACAAGCTTACGACGAACCGCACCGGGTGTCCGACTCCGGCCCGTCACGCGCCTGCGTGCGACAATGCGTGCCTGCACGCCTGTCCATGTGGAATCGACTGCGCTACAGCTTCTGGGCGCCTGCCTACGACGCCATTGCCGGGGCGGCCGGGTTCGACGAGGCCAGACGCGTGTCCATCGCGAGGCTCGGCCTCGCGCCGGGGCAGCGCCTGCTGATCGTCGGGGCGGGCACCGGTCTCGACCTGCCGCACGTCCCGCCGGACGTGGACGTCACGGCGATCGACGTGACGCCGGCGATGCTGCGCCGGCTGGCCCGTCGGGCCGAGGCGCTGGGCCGCCGGGTCACGACACACGTCATGGACGCCCGGCGCCTGTCGTTTCCCGATGCCTCGTTCGACGGCATCGTGATGCACCTGGTGCTCGCCGTGATGCCGCAGCCCGAGCGCGGCGTGCGCGAGGCCTTCCGGGTGCTCGTGCCCGGCGGACGGATTGCCGTCTTCGACAAGTTCCTCAGGGACGACGAGGTGCCCACGCTCAAGCGCCGCATGATGAACGTGGTGGCCCGACCCCTGTTCTCGGATTTGAACCGCCGCCTCGGTGCGATTGTCGCCGGCACGCCGCTGACGGTCACGCACGACGAACCGGTGGCCTTCGGCGGCGTGTACCGCATCGCCACGCTGGCCTCGCCCGGTGCGGGCGCCGGCGCCGGCCTTCCCTCACGTTCCCTGTCCTGAGCCCATGACCGCACTCGACTGGACCGTCGTCCTTGGCTACTTCGCCCTCATCGGGGCACTCACATGGTGGACGCTGCGCCGCAGCCGAGACACCGCCGACGATTACTTCCTGGCCGGCCGCGACCTGGGCTGGTTCGTCGTCGGCGCATCGATCTTCGCGTCGAACATCGGCTCGGAGCATCTCGTCGGCCTCGCGGGCTCTGGCGCGACGAGCGGCGTCGCCCTCGCGCACTACGAGCTGCACGCGTGGTGCCTGCTGGTGCTCGGGTGGGTGTTCGTGCCGTTCTACATGCGGTCGCGCGTGTACACGATGCCCGAATTCCTCGAGCGGCGCTTCTCGCCGGCCTCGCGCTGGGTGCTGTCGATCATCTCGCTGGTCGCCTACGTGCTGACGAAGATCGCCGTCGGCATCTACGCTGGCGGCGTCGTCTTCGGCACCCTGCTGCCGGAGCTCCGGATCCAGGTGGGCCCCCTGCTGCTCGACAGCTTCTGGGTGGGCTCCGTGCTGGTGATCCTGCTCACCGGGCTCTACACCGTCCTGGGCGGCCTGCGTGCGGTGGCGTACACCGAGGCGCTCCAGACGCTCGTGCTGGTGGTGGGATCGGCGCTGCTCACGTGGTATGGCCTCGCGGCCATCGGCGGCTGGGGCGCCTTGCGCGAGGCCCTCGGCCCCGACATGTTCAACCTCTGGAAGCCGCTGATGGCGGAGGGCGTCGAGGGCACGTGGGCGCCGGTGATGGAGCCGGGCCGGATGGCCTGGTACTTCAACACGAACTATCCATGGCTCGGCATGCTCTTCTGCGCGCCGATCATCGGCCTCTGGTACTGGTGCACCGACCAGTACATCGTGCAGCGCGCGCTCGGCGCGTCCGGCGAGACCGAGGCGCGGCGCGGCACCATCTTCGCCGCCTGTCTCAAGCTGCTGCCGGTGTTCATCTTCATCGTGCCGGGCATGATCGCGATCGCCCTGGCCCGTACGCCCGACAGCGGGGTGCTCGCGGCGATGGTCGACGAGAACGGAGCGGCGATCACGGACCGGGCGCAGGCGGCGTTTCCGCTGCTCGTGCAGCAGGTCATGCCGTCCGGGCTGCGTGGCCTGGTGGTGGCCGGCCTGCTGGCCGCGCTCATGAGCTCGCTGGCAGGCGTGTTCAACGCCTGCTCGACGCTCTTCACGATGGACTTCTACCAGAAGCTCCGCCCCGGGGCGACACAGCAGCAGCTGGTGTGGATCGGCCGGGTGGCGACGACGGCGATGGTCCTCGTCGGGCTGGTCTGGATCCCCGTGATCCAGGGCGCGCGCGGCCTCTACGACTATCTTCAAGGTGTCCAGGGCTATCTCGGGCCCCCGATATTCGCGGTGTTCGCCTTCGGCGTGTTCTCGCGGCGGCTCAACGGCCCGGGCTGCCTGGCCGCGCTGCTGGTGGGGTTTGCCCTCGGCGTCTTCCGCCTTTCGGTGGACACGCCGGTGACGCTCGGCCTGCCCGGCTTCGAGCACGGCTATCCGGAAGGGTCGTTCTTCTGGATCGTGAACAACATCTACTTCCAGTACTACAGCCTGCTGATCTTCGCGATCTCGACGGGCGTGCTGTTCGGCGTCAGCTACGCGACCGCGCCACCGAGCGAGGCGCGCCTGTCGGGGCTCACCTACCAGACGATCACGCCCGAGCAGCAGGCCGAGACGCGCGGCAGCTGGACGCGGCTCGACGTGGTGTGGTCCGGCGCGGTCCTGCTGCTGATCCTCGCGGCCTACCTCTACTTCAACGGCTAGGTAGGGACGGCCCTCCGGGCCGTCCTGTCAGCCCTCCGGGCTGTCCTGTCGGCTCCCCGGGCCGTCCTGTCGGCTCTCCAGAGTCGTCCTCCCCACCGCGCGGCGGCGTGTCCTTCTGCCATCCGCCTGGCGATCGCCGGCGTGTGGGGGCGTCCTGCCCGAGCGGTCGGATGAAGACGTTGGCAAACTCCACCTGGCGGCCTACGGGCACCAGTGCGATGCGCCCGCGCGCGGGCAGCCCGTCCTGTGTCACGCCGTCGATGACGGTGGTGCCGTTGAGCACGGCGGTGAGGCGGCTGCCCTCGAGCCGCTGCACCAGCCGGTTCCACCGGCCTGGCGGCTCCGCCGCGGCGTGCGTCTGCGGCACGACCACGGCGCGGACGCCTGGCAGGTGACGCGCGGTGACGGCGGGCGGCGGGCCCGTCGGCGCCGCCTCGACCCAGCGCCAGTCGGCAATCAGCTCGAAGTCGGCGTAGACATCGCTCGAGAGCAGGGGCGCGCCCGCCGCATCGGTCGGGCCGTCGTAGGCGATGCGCCAGTCGTCCGGGCGCCACCGGACGTCCTGCTGGTCCGGCAGCTGCCACCCCGTGAAGGTCTTGCCGTCGTAGAGCGACGTGTGCCCCGTGTCGGCCGTGGCGACATGCCTTTCGGCGAGCACGCCGGCGCTCGGCAGTTCACGGACGCGGATGTTCCGGAAGCGCACCGGCGCGCCTTCGGATTCGAGCGCGATGTAGCCCTTCCGCGGCGAGATGTCGTAGCCGCCCGACACCTCCTTGCCGTTGACGGCCAGCTTGAGCGTGCCGTTGTTCGCCGTGATGCGGTAGTGATTCCACTCGCCCGGTCCCTTCGCCCGCCGCTCGCTCGGCAGGCTGCGCATGGCGCCGCGCGGATGCGGCCGGTCGGGCGTCAGCACGGCGCCGTGGATGGCGAACACGTCGCCGTGGCTCGTGTAGGTCTCCGAGTTGCGCCCGTCGAGCACCTGCACCTCGATGGCGCGCAGGAACGGCTGGCCGCGGGCGGGCAGGGCGTCGGCCCAGACGAACACGCCGGCATTGCCGCCCGCGCGCTCGTGCAGGTACTCGAGCTCGAGGACGAAGTTCTCGTACATGCGCTCGGTGCGGATCTCGCAGATCGGCACGCCCGTCACGACGATCTCGCCGTCGCGGACACTGAACGTGTCGGGCGCGCAGTTGATGTTGACCCACCCTTCGAGCGACGTGCCGTCGAAGAGCGGCACGAACGCCTCGTCCTGCGATGTGGCGCCGGCGGCGAGCACGCCCGCGGCCAGGAGCACGGCCAGCTGTCTCATGCGCCGGCAGTGTACTCCCGTTCCGATCTACGCTGTGGGGCCATGTCGTTTCGTGCCGTCTCGTGCGTCCTGTCGCTCCTGCTGGTTGCCGCCGCCGTCGGGCACGCCCGGCAGGATGTGGTCCCGGCGGCCGTCCGTGCCGCGGCCCAGGCCATCACGGCCGAACAGCTGGAGCGCGACCTCGCCTTTCTCGCGTCCGACGAGCTGCGCGGGCGCGACACCGGCAGCCCGGGTTTCAACCTGGCGGCCGACTACATCATCGAGCGGCTGCGCGCGGCGGGCGTCACGCCCGCCGGTGACCACGGCACCTACCGCCAGCACTACGACCTGGTGGAGATGCGCGTCGCGACGCGCGCCAGCGCGATAGACATCGAGGGCCGGCGGTTCCCGTTCGGCGAGGGATTCGTCCTTGGCACCTTCGCCGGCCCGGTCGATGCCACGGCGCCTGTCGTCTACGTGGGCCACGGCTGGCGCGCGCCGGGCGAGGGCCTGGATCCGTACGACGGTGTGGACGTGCGCGGGGCGTTCGTCCTCGCGCACTCGCGCTGGGCGCGCACGCCTGGCGACGGCATCGAGCGCATCGGCCGGGTTGCCGTCGGCGCCACGTCCGTGCTCGACGAGGCGCGGGCCCGGGGCGCGCTTGGCGTGTTCTTCCTGGCACCGCCGCGCGACGCCGAGTCGTGGGCGCAGATGCGCGACAGCAACCTCGTGCGGCGCGAGCTCGATCCGCCCGTCCCGTCGGCCTACGCGGCGCCGCCCGTCACGTCGCTGCTGCTCTCCGAGGCGGCCGGCGAGGCCCTGCTTGCCGGCGAGGCCGTTGACAGGGCAACGCTCGTCGCGCGGGGCGAGGCCGTCGACTACCCGCCGTCGTTCCGGCTGCGCAAGGAGGTGACCGTCCGCGTCGTGCTCGATGCGCTCACGCGGACGCACCCGTTCAACGTCGTCGCACGGATTGACGGGAGCGACCCCGTCCTGCGCGATGAGGTCATCACGATGGCCGCGCACCTCGACGGGGCCGTCGGCACGCGCGAGGTGGACGGCGATGCCATCTACAACGCCGCCGACGACAACGCGTCGGGCAGCGCAGCGCTGCTCGCTATTGCCGAGCAACTCGCGAAGGTGCCGCCGCGCCGGACGATCGTGTTCCTCTGGGACAGCGGGGAAGAGCGCGGGCTCTGGGGCTCGCGGCATTTCGTCCACGCGTCCCCGGTGCCGCTCGACCGCATCGTCGCGCACGTCAACGTCGACATGGTGGGCGCGACGCGGGCCCCCGGCACCGCCGATGCCGAGTCGAAGGACGTGGCCGGGCCGCACGAGATGTTCGTCCTCGGGCCGCGCGTCCTGAGCCCGACGGCCGACGCGCTGCTCGACCGCGTCAACGCCGCGTACCTCGGGATGACGCTGAACCGCCGCGACGACACGGCGGAGAGCGAGTTCTTTTATCCGCGCACCGATGCGGGGCCCTTCCTCGAGCGGGGCATCCTCACGATCGGCTTCACCACCGGCACGCACCCGCGCTATCACCTGCCGTCCGACGAGGCGCGGTACCTGGACCCGGCCAAGATGGAAGCCGTGGCGAGGACGGTGCTGGCGACCGTGTGGGCCCTGGCGTCAGCCGACGAGCGGCCGCGCATCGAGCTGGACCTTCCCCCGAGCGTCCCCCGCTACCGGTAGGGACGGCTCTCCGAGCCGTCCTTGAGCGCCGTCCTTGCAGCTCCGGGCCGTCCTTCTGGCACAGACCTGTCCCGCCGAAGCCGTACGGCGAAGGCGGGTGTATAACCTGTCCATGCATCGACGCCAGTTCCTCGCGTCCGGCGGCGCCACGCTCGCGCTGTCGGCATTCCCCGGCTACGTGCGCGCCTTCGCCGAGACACCGCTCCGCGTCGGCCTGATCGGCTCGGGCTGGTACGGCAAGACCGACCTGCTGCGGCTCGTCCAGGTGGCGCCTGTCGAGGTCGTGTCGCTCTGCGACGTCGACAGCCAGATGCTCGACGAGGCCGCAGACCTCGTGGCCACGCGGCAGCGTTCGAAGAAGCGGCCGCGCACCTACGCCGACTACCGGAAGATGCTCGGCGAGCGCGACCTCGACCTGGTCATCGTGGCGACGCCGGATCACTGGCACGCGCTGCCGATGATCGCGGCCGTCGAGGCGGGCGCCGACGTCTACGTGCAGAAGCCGATCAGCGTCGACATCGCCGAAGGGCAGGCGATGCTCGCTGCCGCGCGGCGCCATGGGCGCGTCGTGCAGGTCGGCACGCAGCGACGCAGCACGCCGCACCTCATCAACGCGCGCGACCGCGTGATTCGCGAGGGCCTGCTCGGCACGGTCGGCCACGTCGAGATCTACTGCTACTACCACATGCGGGCGCGGCAGAACCCGCCCGACACCGCGCCGCCACCGACGCTCGACTACGAGATGTGGACGGGCCCGGCCCCGCTGCGTCCCTACAACGCGCTCGTCCATCCCCGCGGGTGGCGGGCCTTCATGGAGTACGGCAACGGCATCGTCGGCGACATGTGCATCCACATGCTCGACATGGTGCGCTGGATGCTCGACCTCGGGATGCCCGAGCGCGTCACGTCGACGGGCGGCATCCTGGTGCAGAAGGACAGCAAGGCGAACATCAGCGACACGCAGACGGCCACCTTCGACTTCGGCGAGTTGCCCGTCGTGTGGACGCATCGCACCTGGGGCACGGCGCCCGATCCGAAGTATCCGTGGGGCGCGACCATCTACGGCGAGAAGGGAACCCTGAAGGCCAGCGTCAACAGCTGGGACTTCATCCCGCACGGCGACGGCACCCCCCTGCACGAGGACGTCGTCATGGAGCTCGACCAGTATCCCGAGGACCGCACGGAGAAGGACCTCGAGCGGCACGTCGCTCCTGCCATCCGGGGCCACATGCGCGATCTGCTCGAGTGCATCAGGACGCGCGGCCGCCCCGTGGCCGACATCGAGGAAGGCTACATGTCGACGACGGCGTGCATCCTCGCCAACCTGTCGATGCAGCTCGGACGCTCGCTGCGCTGGGACCACGCCGCCGGCCGTGTGGTGGGCGACGAGGAGGCGAACCAGCTGCTGGCGCGGCCGTACCGGGCGCCGTGGCGGCATCCGGGAGCTCGTGCTTGATGCTTCAGGCCTCATGCTTCATGCCTGATGCCTGATGCGTGATGCTCGCGCCGTCGCATCGCCGCTCTTGAGGCCTCGGCACGCGGTCAGGCGCCGAGCAGCCGATGACCGCCCGCTTCCGCGAACAGGGCTGCCGCACGTGCAGACCGCTTGCGCGCCCGGGCGACCAGCCGCTCGAACCGAGGGTCGCCGTGCAGGTCGCGGAGCCACGGATCGCGCGTGAACGTCTCGTGGCAGAGAAACCCGCCCTCGACGGCAGCCTCGAGGTCGTGCAGGGCGAGGTCGCGCTCGCCGAGCGGCACGTACGTGCGCGCGACGTAGTACCGGGCTTCCGCATCGATCGCGCGGCGGAGCCCGGCCAGCGCCTCGCGGCTCTCGTCGTGCCGGCCTTCCAGGCAGGCCCGCAACGACACGAGGTAGTCGCGCGCCCGTCCGTCCGGCAGCCCACGCTCACGCCATCGCAGGGCCGCAACGGCGTCGTCGTGACGACCGAGTGACGCGAGGGCGAGGCCGGGCAGGTAGCCGATGTCGCCGAAGGTCTCGTCGAGCGCGCGTTCGTACTCGCCCTTCATCCACCACGTGTGGTGCACGCTGGTGGGCATCGTGGGATCGAGCTGCCGCGCCCGGCGATGTGCCGCGAGCGACAGGTCGAGCAGACCGCAGAACCGCAGCACGTGCACGAGCCCGGCAAAGAGGTCGGGCGAGTGCGGCGTGGCGGCGATGCGGCTGACGAGGCGCTGCATGGCCGGCTCGGGCCGTCCCATGTCGACATCGAGCTGGGCGTAGAGGTTGTGGGCCAGCGAGAGGTCCGGGTCGAGCGCCAGCGCGCGCGACAGCGCGGCCTCGGCCCTGACGAACGACTCGGCGCTCGCCGCATCGTCGGCGGCAAACTTCGCGATGACGCGATGGCATCGGCCGAGCCGGGCCCAGGCCGGCGCGAAGTCCGGTGCGTCCCGCGTGACCGCCTCGTACAGGTCGCGCGCCGTCTCCCACTGACTGGTCTCGTAGGCCAGCTGGTTGGCCCGCAGGTAGAGCACGTACGCCCCTGGCGGCACCGTCGTGCACGGGTCGTGCGGCCGGGGCTCTGGACGCCGGAAATGGGCGGCGAGACGGGCCCGCAGCTGCCGCGCGACACGCGCCTGGAGGTCGTGCAGGTGATCGAGCGACACGGTGGTCTGCTCGGCGTACAGCACGGCCCCCGTCGGCGAGTGGAGCAGGCGCAGCTGCAGGCTCGACTGCCCGGCAAGCGCGCCGAGTGCTCCCTCGAGGATCGCGTCCGCGCCGTCTGCGCCATGGGCGCCCGCGTCGGCTGGCGCGTGCGCGTCGAGTGGAGCGCGCACCGACAGCCACGGGATGTCGACCAGCGCCGCGGCAATGGCGTCGGGCAGGCTGCGCGACAGGAACTCGGCCTCGAGGTCCGGTGCGAGGACGCGCAACGGCAGGACGAGCAGACGCACGGCGCTGGCCGGGGTGTCGACGGGGCCCGCCGTCGTGTCGCGCTCGACTGCCGCGACGAAGCGGTACCCGCGCTTCGGGACGGTCTCGATCGCGTCGGCGAGTTGCGGGTGCAGGGCCTTGCGGATGGCGGCGACCTGCACCGACAGGTTGGCCTCCTCGACGAACGTCCGGGGCCACAGCGTGGCGAGCAGCTCGCGCTTCTCGAGCAGCGAGCCGTTGTGCCGCACCAGCAGGTGCAGCAGGTCGAAGGCCTTGGGGCTCAGGGGTACCCGCGTCCCGTTGCTGGTCAGGATGTGCTCGCCGGCACGGAGTTCGAAGGGCCCGAACCGGTACGCGGTCGCTGGCATTTGGATTTCGTTTGGATACTTTTTGCCCGCTCTTAAGGACGGAGTCAAGCCGCGCCCGCTACTGTGCCTCCGTTATGGCGGTTGATCGCCGCCTCATTGCGGGAGGGACGGCGCTCCAAGCCGTCCCGGTTCGGGGGGAGGCTTCATGACTTCGATGTTGTCCAGGCTGGGACTGATGCTGGGGGCGCTGCTGCTCGCTGCGCCCGCGACGGCAGCGCTCATCGACCACGGGTCGGCGGGCGAATACTTCCACGACGCGTCGACGGGGCTGTACTGGTACGACCCGGCGCACTTTGTCGGCTATACACGGGCGGAGATGGACGCGTTCGTCGCGGCAAGCCCGATCTGGATGTGGGCGACGAGCGACCAGATCGACGCCCTTGCGGGCCAGGCGACGGCCGGTGGGGAAGACCTCGAGCAGGTGCTGGGTGCCAGGCAATACACGCTCGCGGCCGGCGGCCCGCGCTGGCTTGGCTACTACGCCAGTCCCGGGCCGCCGGATGGCTGGATCGTGCAGGCCAACGAGCTGCCGCACGTCGTCAGCGGCACCGGGTTCCAGAACGACGTCGCCAGCGTGCCGGACATCGTCGGCGTCGGCGGATGGATGGTCAGCCGGGTAGACCCGGTGCCCGAGCCCCATGTGCTGTCGCTGATGGCTGCCGGCGCCTTCGTGGCGGCCGCCCGGCTCAGGCGTCGCACGAGCCGCGTGCCCTGAGGCACCGGGACGCTCCCTGCTCCCGCATCCTGCTCGCACAGGGCGAGCAGGATGCGCTCCAGTATGGGCCGTGACCGCAAGCTATCGCCGCGGCGACGGCCGTCCGGTGCATCGCCATCAGCATCCCGGAGATCACCGGTCGTCTCTTCAGAACGAGCGGCTCCTGGCCGGCGCGCCAGTCCTTTGCCGGAGGTTCGCCCGTCCAGGCGCGTCGACGGCAAGAGTCCGGACGTGCTTTTCCCTGTCAGACGCTCTCGAGCGTTGGCCCTGGAGGTTGTGCGGCCGCTGCAAGGGCAGCCAGCCTGCACTTGTTTCCACTGCGCCGCCTGAATGCCGGGAAGGAATCGACCACGAGGCGAGGTCGGAGACCGGAGCCGAGTGGCTGAAGACTTGCCGCGCTCAACCAATTCGCACTGCGTGCGAATTGGTGAGCCGGGAAGGAATCGAACCTTCAACCCGCAGATTAAGAGTCTGCTGCTCTGCCAATTGAGCTACCGGCCCACATGTCGCGGCCGGGCGGCCGTCGACGAAACGACAGCATAGCAGCGAGCCGGCCGCCGACTCAAGCCTGAATTCGCCGCCTTTGGCTGTCGACGCGCGCCGGCCCGATCGCTGTCGCTTACGTTTGCGGGCGCGCCGTGTCGGCCAGCGTGTCGCGGCGCGAGAGGTCGCTGCCGCCAGCAGGCTCGCGCTCGCCCGGCAGCGGGGGCAGGAAGGCGACGGCCTCGCCACGCTCCCGCACCAGCGCGGCGATCTGCTCGCGCATCCGATCGCGGCGGGTGAGGACCGCCCCGATTTCCTGCCTGGTGAGGAGGTCGCCGAGCGCGGCCTGGAGGGTCTTCCTGTCGAGCGCGTCGATCCGCTCCCAGAGGGCGCGGTCGATCTGCGAGGGCCGCTCGAAGCGGGCCAGCGACGTGTGCAGCGTGAACGCGCGGGAGTGGTCGATCAGGAAGAGGTGGCCGTGATCGTCGTAGAGCAGGTTGCCGTGGTTCCTGTCGATGTTGCCGATGAGCTGATCGAACAGCTTCATCCGGCTGACCTGGTAGCTCCAGTACGGGCCGGGCCGCGGGACGGGGTTCTTCGGGTCCCAGGGCCGCACGCCGTCGATCCACATCACCGCCGCGCCCTTCCGGCCCTGGATGCGCCGCTCCACTGTCGGCGGCACCATGTCGAGGCCCAGCAGGCGGCTGAGGCGATAGGCCGCCACCTCGGCGCGGTGGCTCTCGCGGTACCCGCGCTGTCTGGGCGGGTGCACCTTCCACGCGATGCTGCCGACGGGTGAGCCCTCGGCAAAGTATCCGCGGCGCGGCCTGGTGACGCCAACCGGGATGTCCTCGAACCGCTCGACCGGCGCCTCGCGCAGGAACGCCTCGATCGCGTCTTCGCGCCCCCGCCAGTGCACCGTGCACTCAGTGCCGCCGATCGTCGGCAGCGCCAGGCTCGTCGGTGCCACGACCCCGTCAGCGGTCGCCCCCTGCCCGACCGCCACGCCGGGCACGGCGGCGCCCGCCAGCACCGCCATCGTCACCGTGAACGTCGTCGTCAGCCACCGCCGCGATGATCCAGGCACGTCCGCCTCCCACTTCCGTCGCGGCACCCGCCGCGTTCGGGAGCAGATACGCAGGAGCAGCGGCCCGGGTTCACCCTCCAGGTTCACGCGCCTCTCTCCGGTGTCGTCCCTTCCTCCGGGCCTCCACGGGCCGTCTAGACCGCATACACGATCCCGTTCCGTTCCACGAGATCGATACGGCCACCGAACACGTCCGAGAGCAGGCGCGCGTCGAGCGCCGCCTCGCGCGTGCCGTCGAACGCGATCCGTCCCTGCCGCATGAGGACGACGCGGTCGATGCCCGGCAGCAGCTCGTGCAGGTGGTGGGTGACGAGCAGCAGGCGGACGCCGGCGGCCATGAGCCCCTCCAGGTGGCCGCGCAGGTCGCGCATCGCGACGGGGTCGAGGCTGTTGGTCGGCTCGTCGAGCACCAGGGTTCGCGGATGGTGGACGAGCGCGCGGGCGATCAGCACGCGGCGCGCCTCGCCCGACGACAGCTCGTGCACGCGCCTGTGGTGCAGCGCGCCGGCCCCGACGCGCTCGAGCGCCTCGCGCGCCCGCGTGCGCATCTCGTCGCTCACCATGTGGTTCGGCCAGATGCCGATGCTGCTGAAGAAGCCGGACACCACGGTGTCGAGCACTCCGAGGCGGTGCCGGCGGCACTGCTGCACCAGCTCCTGGTTGACGATGCCGAACGACGCGCGCATCTCGGCGACGTTCCAGCGTTCGCGGCCGAGCACGCGCATCGATGCGTCAGCGGTTGGTAACGGGTAGACCTCGCGCAGCAGCAGCCGCAGCAGCGTCGTCTTGCCGGAGCCGTTGGCGCCGAGGATGGCGACGTGCTCGTCCTGGCCGATGCGGAGGGTGATGCGGTCGAGCGCGGTGTGCGACCCGAGGCGCACGGTGACGTTGACGAGATCGAGCAGAGGAGTCATGCGACAGGCGGAGGCGGAAAGCCGGACGCCGGCGGGCGCACGTCGCGCGCGCCGGCCGGCGCCGATGTTCGCACGATCCTAGCGCTGCGTCGCTGTCGGCGCCTGCGCGGTCTCGTCGTAACCGGGCGCGGCGTCCGGAATGCCGTCGGCCATCCACGGATCGTCGCCGTCCACGCTGCCGGCGGCGACGACGTCGAGGCCCCGTTCCTGCCCGGGCGACGGATGCGACGCGGTGGGGCGGCGCCAGAAGGTGTCGAGCGTCGCGGGACGGCGGATGATGGCCACCGTGCAGTGGACGCCGCCGTTGTGCAGCAGCATGTGCCGCGCGTACGTCGGCACCACGCGGTAGCCGTCAGGAAGCGCACGCCGCAGGTCGGCGATGATCTCCGATTCGACGGCGCCGAGCCCGAACACGGGCACGTACAGTACCCGGTCCACGAGCAGGCTGTTGACGTAGCCGAGACCGGCCCACTCCGTGCTGCGGTTCTGGTCGCTGCCGAAGCGCGGCACGCGCACGATGCCGAAGCCGAGCGCCGCCAGCTCCGCTGTCTTCTTCTCGATCAGGGCCATCAGCTCGGCGTCGAGCGGCTCCACCTGGCTCTCGATCAGGTCGACGAGCCGCCGCGTGTAGGCCTCGGCCGATCGCGCGCGGCGCGACTCGGTGAGCCAGTCGCGCAGCAGCACGGGGTCGTTCTCGATGAGCGCCTCGATGCCCTCGCCCGAGAAGCACGCGGACGGGTCGGTGGGGCATTGCGCCTGGACGTACGACTGCACGCGAATGTAGAGCTCCGGGTCGCCGGCCGTGGGCCAGGCACCCTTCGCCTCGGCGCGCGCCTCGGCGATCAGGCGACGCAGCTCGCTGCGCCGCGCCGACAGCGGCTTGTCGTCGCGCAGCGCGCGGCCGAGTGCCGCGACGGCAGGTGGGAGCGCGTTGCCGAAATGGCCCGCGAGCAGCTCGTAGGCCGCGCGGGCGATTGGCAGCCGGTTGGTGACGGGCTCGGCCACGAGCGCCAGGGTCGCCTCGGGGACGAAGCTGACGAAGAAGTCCGTGTGCGGGGCGATGCCGCCGACGTCGATGCTCGCGTCAGCGCCGAATTCGCGCCGCAGGACGTAGCTGTATTCGTCGTCGGTCAGCGCGTCGCCCCAGTAGGCCCGTGCCGCCTGCCCGTGCACGAGCACCAGGCGCCGCTTGTCGCGCGGGTCGCGCACGAACTGGAGGTCGCCGCCTTCCCAGGACAGGTGCGACCGCGTGAAGCCCTCGTCCTCGCGGAGCCGCTCGAGCACCGGGGCGAACGTGGCGCCGTCCTCCTGGCGGCCCTCGAACAGCTTGCGCGGCACCAGGATACGCGACGTGCGCTCCGCGACGCCGCCCTTCATGAAGTCCTGCGTCCACGGGTTCTGGAAGTTCGGCGCGCCGGCGCGCCAGCTCACCATGTGCGCGCGGTTGCCGTAGAGCGCCTCCGTGCCCCACGTGTACCAGCGCAGCGGAATCTCGCGCTCCATCGTGAGCACGATCGACAGTGGCCGCTCGAGCTCCTCGATAATCTGCGCGCTGATGTCGAGCGCGTCGCCGAACGTCGTGGCCCGGCGCGCGACGAGGTCGAGGCTGTCGACGTTGATGTAGAGCTCGCTCGGCGGCAGGTCGTCGGGATAGGCCCGGAAGCCCTCGATCGACGGCGTGTAGTCGATATGGCAGAGCTGTCCGTCGCGCTTGTGCGCCAGCGCTTCGTCGAACGGCGCGTCGTGGGCCTCGAACGCACGCGCCAGCGTGGGCAGGTCTGCCGCACAGGTCCAGCGCAGCACGCCAGGGGCGGCGGCATCCTCGAAGCCGATCGGAACCGGCACGGACGTCACGGTGTCGTCGGCCGCAGACGCGGCCGCGACGCTCACGCAGCCCAGCGCCAGCACGGCCGTGCGAAGCACGCCGCGCGCGCGGGCAGACAGGCAGCAAGCGGGGAGGAAGAAACGCGACATGGGGAGGGGGAGGACGAACAGTTAGAGCGAACGCTCGAATATTCAGACGACGCCGGCCGCCCAAGCGTTGCATGCCCCGATCGGGCGTGCCTCGCCTCGTTGTGCAAGCAAGCACCGCATGCGCCGCCTGCAAGCGCGGCATGCTTGCGCCGGGTGCCTCGCCACGACGCGTGGACGCGCGGCGACGCGTGCCGCGGACCGCGCGTCCGTCGGGGCGGGCCGACTAGTGCCCGCCCAATCCGGGACGTTCCGAGGTGTCGTCCGGCCGGGCCCGCGATACCATGCCTCGAGCGCAGCCATGCACATCACGATCCTGTCCAACGAGTACCCTCCGCACGTCTACGGCGGCGCGGGTGTTCACGTCGAGTACCTGACGCGCGAGCTGGCCAGGCTCGACGGCCGGAGGCACCGCGTCGAGGTCTTCTGCTTCGGCGATCAGCAGGTACGCGACGGCAACCTGACGGCCGACGGCGTCGTCGCGCCCGGCAGCGTGACGTCGCAGGATCCGCGGCACCAGCGCTTCCTCGACACCCTGCTGCGCGACCTCGCGATGACGGGACGGCCGACGAGCCCTGACGTCGTGCACTGCCACACCTGGTACTCGCACCTGGCAGGCTGCCTCGTGAAGCAGCTCTACGACGTGCCGCTCGTGCTGACGACGCACTCGCTCGAGCCGCACCGTCCGTGGAAGGTGGAGCAGCTGGGCACGGCGTACAACGCGTCCACGTGGATCGAGCGGACGGCCTATCAGAACGCCGACGGCGTCGTCGCCGTGTCGCAGGCGATGCGCCGCGACGTCCACGACCTCTATGGCGTGCCGTTCGACAACATCCGCGTCATCCACAACGGCATCGATCTCGAGCAGTACCGGCCCACGCACGACCCGGCGACGCTCGAGCGGTTCGGCATCGACGCCAGCCGCCCGTTCGTGCTCTTCGTCGGACGGATCACGCGGCAGAAGGGGATCATCCACCTCGTCAACGCCATCCGCCACCTGACGCCAGGTACGCAGATCGTCCTGTGCGCGGGCGCCCCCGACACGCCGGAGATCGGCCGCGAGATGACCGAAGCCGTCGAGCGCGCGCGGCACGACGCCACGGGCAACGTGGTGTGGATTCGCGAGATGCTGTCGAAGGACCTCGTCATCCACCTGTACTCGCACGCCGCCGTGTTCGTGTGCCCGTCGGTCTACGAGCCGTTCGGCATCATCAACCTCGAGGCGATGGCGTGCGAGACACCGGTGGTCGCGTCGGCCGTCGGGGGCATCCCGGAAGTCGTCGCGCACGGGGAGACGGGCCTGCTCGTGCCCATCACGCCCGTCAGCGAGACCAACGTCGAGCCGCGGGATCCGGAGCAGTACGCGCGCGACCTGGCGTCGGCCATCAACACGCTGATGAGTGATCCGGCGCGGCGGCAGGAGATGTCGCTGCGCGCACGGGCCCGCGTCGAGGCGGAGTTCGGCTGGCCGAGCATCGCCCGGCAGACGCTCGCGTTCTATCAGGAGCTCATCGACCGTCGCCGGTCGTCGGCGCCTGCTCGCTGAGCGGCAGCCCGAGCGCGGCGACCAGGCGCTCGACGGGATCGACGGGGGCGTCGCGGTCGTGGAGCGCGATGCCGACGACGCCGTGCAGCCAGGCAGGTGTCTCGACGGGCTCGAGGTAGACAGGGATGAGGCGCCGCTGCCGATCCCCGAAGTCGAGCACCCGGCTGATGAGCGACTCCTCCTCGCAGGCTCCGCTGTGCAGGTAGCGGCGTGACAGCAGCGCCAGCGTGAACCGGCTCTCGCGGATGCAGCGCTCCATCTCGGTCAGGAAATGCGCGTTCGGCGCGAAGTCGCGGCCGTCGATCGCGACAGCGTACCCACGCTGTTCGAGCAGCGCCGCCAGCTCGCGTGCGACGGTGGCATCGGGCGGGCCGTGCCGGTAGCTGAGGAACACGTCATACCGGAGCGGCCGGTCTGGCGACGGGCCTGCGTCTCGCGGCGCAGGGGGCCCCGCGCCGGTCCCGCGTGAGGGAACGGCCCGGGGGGCCGGCAGCGCCAGCGACGGTGCGGCGGCGACAGCGGCGACGATGCCGACGGCGGCCACGGCAAAGCAGGGCCACCACGCGACGTGGGTGGCGATCAGTAGGAGCCGGCATCGCGCCACGGACGCCGGCGTCCAGACCGCCTCGACGGCGCCTGCCGCGTCAAACAGCAGCGCGTCATTGGTCGCGTCGGGGTTCGCCCGGCGGTAGGCCGCGGCCACGGGCGTCAGTTCCGTCCCGATGAGCACCGGCGTGCCGGCGTACCGTGCCGTGCAATGCGTGCCGGTGCGCGCGTGTGCGAGCGCCATCGCCGCGCCGAGCGTCACGGCAGCCACGGCGAGGGCGATGCCGGCCGCGCGCCGCCGCCGACCGCCGGCGAGGGCCGCCACGGCAAGGGCCGCGGCGACGCCCGCGACGACGATGGCCAGGATGCGGGTGAGGCGCTGGTCGTCCTGCGGCAGGGCGGCCGGCAGCGGCAGGAGGCTCGCCCCGGCCGCGGCAGTCGCCGCGGCGGTTGCCGCGAACACCAGACGGCGCCGCACCGGCGTCTGTGCCTGCAAGGGCTGCGCGCGCACGGCGCTGCGCGCGTCATCCGCCATGAGCGGGCACGGGGAGGTCGATGTCCACGGCGTCGCGCCCCTCGCCGACGACGAGCACCTGCCGCTCGCTGACGAGCCCGCGCACGGGGTCGCGCGCCCACAGCAGGTAGCGTCCCGGGACGACCTGTTCGACCGTGGGGCTGCTCAGGCGCGAGAAGGGCGTCGGCGCGGCCCCGGGCGCTGCCGCGAAGAGCCGCGGCAGGATCAGCACCTGCCAGTCGGGCGCCTCGCGCGCGCCCTGTACCGTGCGGACGCGGACGGCGATCAGCCGTCCCAGGCGCCCGCCGCTGGCCTGGCAGTGCCCGAGCTTCGTCTCGAGGTCGTCGGCGAGCGGCCCGATCAGCGCCGCCAGCGACGGTCCCTCGTCGCTGGCGGCGGCCCGTTCGACGAGCGTCGCCATGCTGGCCAGCTGGTGCCGGTACGGCTCGGGCGTCGAGGCGGGCCATCCCCGCGAGAGCGCGAGGAGCGTCGAGAGCGCCCGCGCGGCCCGGTGGCGCGCCTCGCGCTGCACCGCGGGCCACTCGAGGAAGCGCGCGGGTTCGGGGGCGTCCGCCGTCCCGATGACCGCCGCCAGTCGCTGGAGCGAGCCGCCGATGGGCGGGGCCTCGGCCGTCGCGGGCGGCGCCTGCCCGGCCGCCTCCCGTGAGGCGGCGTCGCCGCGCGGCGATGCCGCGTCGCCGATGGCCGGACGCACGGCGGCGTCCGCGACATCGCCGGGTCCACCGGCGAGCATGGCGAGCAACGGCACGACCCACATAGGGCGACCTGAAAGGGAAGACGCCTCGCATGGTACCACCGTGGGGCGGGGGCCGTCATAGTCCTTTGCCCGGCCTGCCTCTACTGCCAACGCAGTATTGAGGCTCATCAGGACGTCCCGTACCCTTCGCCGGTGCCATACATCCCTCTCGACCCCACCCTTCCGGGCATCACCGGCGCCTTCGCGTTCCGGCCCGAGACCGCGGTCCACATGCGGGCGCTCGCCGAGACGCTGCTGCGGGGCCCCAACACCCTGACTCCTGGCGAACGCGAGACGATCGCCGCGTTCGTGTCGTCGCGCAACGAGTGCCGCTTCTGCCACGCGAGCCATCGCGCGGCGGCGGCGTATCACCTCGCGGGCGACTACGCCGCCGTGGACGACGCCTGCGCACGCCCCGACGGCGCGGGCGTGTCGCCGAAGCTCGGTGCGCTGCTGCTGCTGGCCGACAAGGTGCGGGTGGGCGGACGTGCCGTCCAGGAGGAGGACATCGCGCGGGCGCGATCCGCCGGCGCGACAGACGTCGAGATTCACGACACCGTGCTCATCGCGGCCGCGTTCTGCATGTTCAACAGGTACGTGGACGGCCTCGCCACCTGGACGCCCGAGGGCGACGACGCCTACGACGCGATGGGCCGCCGGATGGCGCACGAGGGCTACGTCCGGCCGGTGGAGACGCCGGCATGACGGGACGGAATGGCCTGCGCGGCGGCGTGGTCGCGCTGTTCGTCCTCACAGCCTGCACCATCGCGGGCGCGACCACCGCGCGCGCACAGGACCCGGTCGGCACCATCGAGGGCGTCGTGACCGACGCCGACGGCGGCCGCGTCGCCGGCGTCGAGATCGTCGCCGTGGAGCTCGACACCGCCGCCACGCGCGAGACGGTGTCGGCCGACGACGGGGTCTATCGCCTCCTGGCGCTGCCCGTCGGCCGCTACAGCATCACGGCCACGGCCCCGTCGTTCGCGCCGCTCGTGCGCGAGCCGATCGTCGTGAACGTCGGCCAGACGGTGCGCCTCGACCTCGCGCTCACGCTGGCTTCGCTGGCCGAGACCGTCACGGTGACCGGCGGCGGGCAGATTGTCGACACGTCCACCAACGCGCTCGGCCGCGTCGTCACCGGCCGCGAACTCGTGGACCTGCCACTCAACGGCCGCAACTTCACGCAGCTCGGGCTGCTCCAGACGGGCGTGTCGCCACTGCCCGCGGGGCTCGCGACGGCGGGCGGCTCGCTGCGACAGGGCCAGGCCTACGCCGTCAACGGCATGCGGCCGGAGCAGAACGTGTACCTCGTCGACGGCGCGCAGAACCAGAACCGCATGGACGGTGGCTACGCGCTGCGGCTGCCGGTTGACGCGGTCGCGGAGTTCCGCATCCTGACGCAGAGCGCGCCGGCCGAGTACGGTGGCACGGGCGGCGCGACGACCAGCGTCGTCACGCGCTCGGGCAGCAACCGCGCGCAGGGCAGCCTCTACGAGTTCGTGCGCAACGACAAGTTCGACGCGCGCAACTTCTTCTCGGAGGAAGTCGAGCCGCTCAATCAGCACCAGTTTGGCGGCACGCTCGGCGGGCCGCTCGTGCGCGACAGACTGTTCGCGTTCGGCTACTACGAGGGCTTCCGCAACAAGCAGGGCATCACGACATCGGCCACCGTGCCGACGGCCCGCGAGCGCGAAGGCGACTTCTCCGAGCTCGGGACGCCCCTGCTGAACCTCGCGGCCGGCGGCGTGCCGTTCCCTGACAACAGGCTGCCGCCGCAGGCGATCAACCCCATCGCCCGCAACGTGCTCGCCATGTACCCGATCGGCAACGTGTCGCCGTCGATCTACCGCGAGACGCTCATCGCGCGGAACGACTTCGACCAGGCCGGCGTGCGGGTGGACGCGCGGCTGTCGCAGTCACAGCAGGTGTTTGCGCGCTACTCGTACTCGGGCGGCACCAACGAGAACCCGGTGTCGGTGCGCGGCACCGACGTGCCCGGCTTCCCGACGAGCGACGACATCAGCACGCACTCGGCCGTGGTCTCGTCGACCTCGATCCTCTCGCCGACGCTGACCCACACCGTCCGTGCGACGGTGTTCGCCCACCGGTTCTACTTCGACCAGCGCGGCAACCGGACGCCGCCCTCGGCGCTCGGCTTCGGCTACGAGTCGTCGAACGCGGAGGGGCAGGGCCCGCCCTTCTTCAACATCGCGGGCTACACGCCGATTGGCGGCGCCATCACGGGCCCCCGCAACTCCGACCAGCGGTCCTTCGAGGTGCAGGACAGCGTGACGTGGGCGCGCGGCGCGCACCTGTTCAAGTTCGGCGGCGACTACCGGCACACGGGGATCGACATGTTCCAGGCGATCGCGCCCAACGCGTTCTTCGTCTTCGCCGGGACGTTCCCGACCAACAACGCCATCGCCAACCTGCTGCTCGGCGCGCCCGTCGTCTTCTACCAGGGGCTCGGCGACTTCGCGCGCGACCTGCGCGTGTGGGGCGCCAGCGCCTATGCGCAGGACGAGTGGCGTCTCACCGACCGCGTGACGCTGAACTACGGCCTGCGCTACGAGCGCATCAACCCGATCACCGAAGCGCAGGATCGCCTCAACGGGTTCATTCCCGGCCAGCAGTCGCAGGTCAGGCCCGACGCGCCGGTCGGCGTCGTGTTCCCGGGCGATCCGGGCATCGGCAAGGGCATCGCGCACGGCTTCAACGCCTGGATGCCGCGCGTCGGCGTGGTGTGGGACCCGACGGGCACGGGCGTCTGGTCGGTGCGCGCCAGCTACGGCATCTTCTACGACCAGTTCCAGAACGGCTCGGGGACGGCGTCGCAGGTGCCGGTGAGCAGTGTCCCCGGCGCGCAGTTCAACCAGTACAGCGGCGCGGGGCTGAACTTCCAGAACCCGTATGCGGGCCGCCCGCCGATCCTCCCCGACACCTTCGTCTATCCGACGACGCTGTTTGTGATGGACGCCAGCGCGAAGCCGCCCTATGCCGAGAACTGGAACGTCGGCGTGCAGCGGGCGCTGTGGGGCAGCTACCTGCTGGAGGTGCGCTACGTCGGCGCGGCGGGGCACCGGCTGCCGCGCAACGTGGAGTTCAACCCGTCCGTGTACGGTCCGGGCGCGACGGCGCAGAACGCCGACAGGCGGCGCGTCTACGCCAACTGCCCGCCCGACGACGGGCCGTGCCAGTACTCGACGATTGCGATGCTGCGCAACATCACCTCGTCGTCGTACCACGCCGGGCAGGTGAGCCTGTCCCGGCGCTACGCGGCGGGCCTCGGCATGAACGTCTCGTACTGGTACTCGAAGAGCATCGACGAGCTGTCGTCGATGAACCTGTCGGGCGCGGCCGCCAAGCCGCTGGCCGGCGAGAACGACCTCGCGCAGAACCCGTTCGACCTGAAGGCCGAGCGCGGGCCGTCGCTGTTTGACGCCCGCCACCGGTTCGTGGCGAGCGTCAGCTGGGAGCCGCGTGTCGGCGCCGGCGCGCCGACGCTGCTGCGCGGCGCGATCGACGGCTGGCAGGCCAACGTGATCGGCACGTTCTTCTCGGGGACGCCGTTCACCGTGTCCGACTCGGCCAACGTGGCGCTGCAGGCCAACAGCCCGCCGATCTCGGGGTTCGTGGCGAGCCGCCCGAACCTGGTGGGCGACCCGAACGCCGGGCCGCGCACCGTCGAGGAGTGGCTGAGCCGCTCGTCGTTCGAGCGCCTGGACCCGCAGACGCAGGCGGGACAGTTCGGCAACGCCGGACGCAACATCGCGCGCGGGCCCGGCTACGCCAACATCGACGTCTCGCTCGTGCGCACCTTCGCCGTGAGCGGCGACACGCGCGTGCAGTTGCGCGCCGAGGCGTTCAACGTGGCCAACCACCCGAACTTCGGCCTGCCCGTGGCCGACCTCAACTCCCCGAATTTCGGGCGAATCCTGTCGGCCGGGCCTCCCCGCCTGCTGCAGTTCGCCATCAAGGTGCTGTTCTGACGAACGAACGGGACTGGCGGTACGAGGGGTGGCGCGTCGCCGCGGCGTCGTCGGTCGGCGTGTTCGTGGGCTTCGCGTCGCTCTTCGTCTACACCTTCGGCGTCTTCCTCAAGCCGATGGCCGAGGAGTTCGGCTGGACGCGCGAGGCGGTGTCGGTCGGGTTCGGCATCGCCGCGATGACGGTCGCCGTCAGCTCGCCGGTGCTCGGACACCTGCTCGACCGGGGCCGCCCGCGGCGCGTCATCGCCCCTGGTGTCGCGGTGTTCGGCCTCGGGTTCGCGTCGCTCGCGCTGCTGACGCCGCGCATCTGGCAGCTCTACCTGACCTGCATGGTCATCGGCGTCGTGGGCAACGCGACGGCGCAGATGGCGTACTCGCGCGCGGTGTCGAGCTGGTTCGAGGCGCGGCGCGGGTTCGCCCTCTCGCTGTTGATGGCGGGGGGCGCCGTCGGTGCGATGGTGCTGCCGCCGACAGCGCAGGCGCTGATTGACGTCGTCGGGTGGCGCGGCGCGTGCGTCGCGCTCGGTGTCGGGGCCGCCGTTGTCGGCGTGCCGATGGCGCTCGCGTTCGTCCGCGAGCGACCCGTCCCGGCAGCGACGGCGGGAGGCCAACTGCGCCGTCCCGGCGCGAGCGTAGCCGAGGGCCTGCGCTCGCGTGTTTTCTGGCTGCTCGTCATCGTCCTGTTCTGCGCGTCGATTGCGCAGAACGGCGCCATCACGCACCTGGCGGCGCTGCTCACCGACCGTGGCGTCTCGGCCGCGGGGGCCGCGCTCGCGCTGTCGGCGATGGGGGGCGCGAGCCTGGTCGGACGCCTCGCGACGGGCTGGTTCCTCGACCGCTACTACGCCGGGCTGGTGTCGTGCGCGCTGCTCGTCCTCGCCGCGTCCGGCGCGCTGCTGCTCGCGTGGGCGCCCGGACTCGGCACGGGGCTGCTGGCGGCTGCGCTGATCGGCTTCGGGATGGGCGGCGAAGCCGACGTCACGCCGTACGTCCTGTCGAAGTACCTGGGCCTGCGGGCGTTCTCGACGCTGTACGGCCTGACGTGGACGGCATACGCGGTCGCCGGGGCCGCGGGGCCGGTGCTGATGGGCAGGGCGTTCGATCTCACCGGGTCGTACACGGCGCTGCTGACCATGCTTGGGCTGGTCACGCTGGGCTCGGCCGGGCTGATACTCCTCCTGCCGTCCCCGCCGCGGGACGGCGCGGATGAGGTGTCAGCTGCCGAGGCGGGGAGCGTGCAGGTCAGCGAGACCTGACCCCCGACGCGTCATTTCCGAGACCTGACCCCAGAGATGTCATTTTCGAGACCTGACCCCCGGTGTCAGTCGATCCGGGGGATGGGCGTTCGACTACCAGCAGACAGGAGGTTCGCGCATGAGCGGAGTCCGGGTACTGGTAGGAACGCGCAAGGGCGCCTTCACGCTGACGGCCGACGGGGCCAGGCGCAACTGGAAGGTCGACGGCCCCTTCTTCGGGGGCTGGGAGGTCTACCACGTCAAGGGATCCCCGGTGGACCCCGACCGCATCTACGCGTCGCAGCACAACGGGTGGTTCGGCCAGCTCATCCAGCGCTCCGACGACGGCGGCGCCACCTGGGAGCCGGTCGGCAACGACTTCCGGTACAACGGGACGCCGGGCCAGCACCAGTGGTACGACGGCACGCCGCACCCCTGGGAGTTCAAGCGGATCTGGCACCTCGAGCCCTCGCTCGACGATCCCGACACGGTCTACGCCGGCGGCGAGGACGCGGCGCTCTTCAGGAGCACCGACGGCGGCACCTCCTGGCAGGAACTCGACGGCCTGCGCACGCACCCGTCGGCCTCCTTGTGGCAGCCCGGGGCGGGCGGCCTCTGCCTTCACACCATCGTCATCGACCCGACGAACCCGAAGCGCCTCTACATCGCGATCTCGGCGGCCGGCGCGTTTCGCAGCGAGGACGGCGGCACGACGTGGCGGCCGATCAACAAGGGCCTCGTCTCGGACGGCATCCCCGACCCGGACGCCGAGGTGGGCCACTGCGTGCACCGCATCGCGCTACACCCGTCACGTCCGAACGTGCTCTACATGCAGAAGCACTGGGACATCATGCGCAGCGACGATGGCGGCGACTCGTGGCGCGAGGTAAGCGGCAACCTGCCGACCGACTTCGGCTTCCCGATTGACGTCCACGCCCACGAGCCGGAGACGATCTATGTCGTCCCCATCAAGAGCGACTCGGAACACTATCCGCCCGACGGCGCGTTGCGC
>CAYSHC010000030.1:23433-42334 GCA_964430855.1 uncultured Vicinamibacteraceae bacterium | reverse complement strand
ATCGACGACCATGCCTCTCTACGAGTACGAATGCAACGCCTGTGGACACCGCTTCGAGGTGATCCAGAAGTTCTCTGACGCGCCGGTGGAGACATGTCCGTCATGCAGCGGCGAGGTCCGCAAGCTGCTGTCGTCTCCGGCCATCCAGTTCAAGGGCACCGGCTGGTACATCACCGACTACGCCAAGAAGTCCGGCGCGAGCAGCTCGTCGTCGACCAACGGCGCCAACGGGTCCGGTGCCGCCGCCGACACGTCGGGCTCCTCCTCGTCTGACAAGAGCGCCAGCGACGCGACCGCGACCGCCGCGGTCCCGAGCGGCACGGCCGCGAGCTGACGCGCCGCGCGCGTCAGGACTCGTCGAGCAGGCTGCGGATGTACTGCTTGAGGGGTTCGGCCACGTCGGGGCGGCGCAGCGCGAAGTACACGGTCGCCTGGAGGAAGCCGAGCTTGTTCCCCGTGTCGTGCCGCGTCCCCCGCACCTCGCATGCATAGAGGGGGCGCTGCTTCAGCAGCTCGCGCAGCCCGTTGGTGAGCTGGATCTCGCCCGTCCGATCCTCGCGAACGTTCGCCAGCACGTCGAAGATGTCTGGCGTCAGGACGTACCTGCCGATGATGCCCAGGTCGGACGGCGCCTCGTCCTTCCTGGGCTTCTCGACCAGATCCTTGATCCTGTAGATGCCGTCGCCCATGGGCTCGGCGTCGACGACGCCGTAGCGGCTGATCTGGTCCATCGGCACGCGCTCGACGGCGAGGACCGGGCCGCCGACCTTCTCGAAGACGTCCACGAGCTGCCGGATGGCCGGCGGGTCGGCGTCGATGACGTCGTCGCCAAGGACGACGGCGAAGGGCTGGTTGCCGACGAGGTCACGGGTGATGAGCACCGCGTGGCCGAGGCCGAGCGGGGGGCCCTGCCGCACCGAGCCGAGCCGCACCAGCGTCGAGGCCTGGCGGACGGCGGCCAGCTGTTCGAGCTTGCCGCGGTCCTCGAGGAACGTCTCGAGCTCGACGTCCACGTCGAAGTGGTCGACCATCGCCGTCTTGCCGCGCGCGGTGACGAGGATCACCTGCTCGATGCCCGATGCGACGGCCTCCTCGACGGCGTACTGGATGATGGGCTTGTCGACGAGGGGCAGCATCTCCTTCGGCATCGTCTTGGTTGCCGGAAGGAAGCGGGTACCGAGGCCTGCGGCAGGGAACACGGCGGTGCGGACGGTCGTCATGCGGCGATCTCCTTCACGTCGGCCACCTTAGCACACGCCAATCGCGTAGGGCGCACCTTACAATAGCGCACACATCATGCTCGACCCAGCTCAGCTTCGCGACGACTTCGATGGTGTCCGTCAACGTGTCCTTCGCCGCGGCGGAGACGTCGCGCCGGCCTTCGACCGGCTCGCCGGCCTCGACGCCAGGCGCCGCGAGCTGCTGCCGCGTGTCGAGCAGCTGAAGGCGGAGCGCAACCGCGATGGCGAGGCCATCGCCCAGGCGAAGCGACGCGGCGAGGACGCCTCGGAGCTGCTGGCCGCCAGCAGCCGGCGAGCCGAGGCCATCCGGCAACTCGACGCCGACCTGAAGGCGCTCGAGGAGGAGCGTCGCGCGCTGCTGCTCACGCTGCCCAACGCCCCGCACGCGTCGGTGCCCGATGGCAGTGACGCGTCGGGCAACGTGGAGGTGCGGCGCGTCGGCGAACCGCCGTCCTTCGACTTCACGCCGCTCGCGCACTGGGACCTCGGGCCGGCGCTCGGCATCCTCGACTTCGAGCGAGCCGCGCGCATGTCCGGCGCCCGCTTCTCGGTGCTGCTCGGCGCCGGCGCACGGATGGCGCGCGCGCTGATCAACCTGATGCTCGACCTCCACACGCGCGAGCACGGCTACACCGAGGTGGAGCCGCCGTTCCTCGTCAACACGGACGCGCTCACCGGCACGGGCAACCTGCCCAAGTTCGAGGCCGACCTGTTCCGCATCGCCGGCGAGTGGGACCTGTACCTGATCCCGACGGCCGAAGTGCCGCTGACCAACCTGCATCGCGAAGAGCTGATCGAGCAGGCCCGCCTGCCGCTCCGCTACACGGCCTATACGCCCTGCTTCCGCAGCGAGGCCGGCAGCTACGGCGCCGACGTGCGAGGCCTGATCCGCCAGCATCAGTTCGACAAGGTCGAGCTGATGGCGTTCACGACGCCCGACGAGTCGTACCAGGAGCTCGAACGCCTGACACGCTGCGCCGAGCGCGTGCTCGAAGTGCTTGGCCTCCCGTTCCGCACGATGCTCCTCTGCACCGGCGACATGGGGTTTGCCTCGGCCAAGACGTACGACATCGAGGTGTGGCTGCCGAGCCAGCAGGCCTACCGGGAAATCTCCTCGTGCAGCAACACCGAGGCCTTCCAGGCCAGACGTGCCGGCATCCGCTATCGCCCGTCCACCGGCGGCAAGCCGGTGCACGTGCACACGCTGAACGGGTCGGGCCTCGCGGTCGGGCGCACGCTGATTGCCATCCTGGAGAACTGCCAGCAGGCCGATGGCAGCGTACGGGTACCCCCGGCGCTCGTGCCCTACATGGGCGGCGTCGAGGTCATCACGCCGCGCGGCTGACCGCGCGAAGTTGGGTACACTCGTCCGCGGAGGGATGGCCGAGTGGTTTAAGGCAGCGGTCTTGAAAACCGCCGTACGGGAAACTGTACCGTGGGTTCGAATCCCACTCCCTCCGCCATCGCCAACCCTCTCCCGCCACGCCTCAGGCGGTGCTATCGTGACAGCGTCCTTTCATGTGCGCGCGGAACCGCGCGTTGAAGACGTTCGACCGCCCGAAGGGGGATACGTGAGCCTGCACGTGCTGTTGGTCGAGGATGACGACCTGTTACGCGGCCTCACCGCCCGGATCGTGCGCAGCCTTGGCCACGAGGTATACGAGGTGGGCAACGGCCCCGCGGCCATGAGCGCGCTCTCGGGCGACACCGGCTTCGACGTCGTGTTCACCGACGTGAAGCTGGGCGGCGCCTTCGACGGCATGGAGCTCGCGAGGCGAGCGCTCGAAGCCTCCGGACGCCTGCGGGTCGTGCTGACCTCGGGCGACCCGTCGACCTTCCGGACGAGCGACGGGCTCGGACCGCGGGTCGTCACGCTCGCCAAGCCCTACCGCAAGGACCAGATCAAGGGCCTGCTCGAGGCCATGGCCGAGTCGTCGCCTCCCGTACCCTGAGCGGCCGCTTCTGTATTAGGAACTCTTATCATTGCGGCGGAAGTGGTCGCGACGCTTTATGGTCGCACGCCATTCCTGCTACCATGGGCGGGTGGGAAAGACACTCCTCCAGAAGGTGTGGGATCAGCATACGGTCAGGCGCCTGCCGACCGGGCAGACCCAGCTGTTCATCGGCCTCCACCTCGTCCATGAGGTGACCAGCCCGCAGGCCTTCGACGACCTGCGTCGCCGCGGCTGGCCGGTCCGCTTTCCGCACCGCACCTTCGCGACGGTGGACCACATCGTGCCGACGAAGAACCTCGTCAGGCCGTTTGCCGACCAGATGGCCGAGGCGATGTTCGCCGCGCTCGAGCGCAACTGCCGCGAGTTCGGCATCCCGCTCTACGACCACGGCTCCGGCCGGCAGGGCATCGTCCACGTCATCGGCCCCGAGCTTGGGCTCACGCAGCCGGGCATGACCATCGCGTGCGGCGACAGCCACACGTCGACCCACGGCGCCTTCGGATCGGTCGCCTTCGGCATCGGCACGTCGCAGGTGCGCGACGTCCTCGCGACGCAGTGTCTGGCCATGGAGCCGCTGAAGGTGCGGCGTATCCGCGTGGAAGGCCGGCTCCAGCCGGGCGTCTACGCCAAGGACGTCATCCTCAAGATCATCCAGGTGCTCGGCGTCAAAGGCGGCGTGGGCTACGCCTACGAGTACGCCGGGTCGGCCGTCGAGGCGATGTCGATGGACGAGCGGATGACCATCTGCAACATGTCCATCGAGGGCGGCGCGCGCGTCGGCTACGTGAACCCCGACGCCACGACGTTCGAGTACGTGCGCGGGCGGCCGTTCGCGCCGCAGGGCGCCGACTTCGACCGTGCCGTCGCGTGGTGGAAGGCGCAGGCCAGCGATCCCGACGCGCCCTACGACGACGACGTGGAACTGCGGGCCGACGACCTGAGCCCCGTCGTGACGTGGGGGCTGCACCCTGGCCAGTCCGTCGGCGTGGACGAGCGCGTGCCCGGGCCCTCGGACGTGCCCGACGACGAGCGGCCGCTCGTCGAGGAGGCGCTGGCGTTCATGGACTTCAGGCCCGGCCAGCCCATCGAGGGGACGAAGATCGACGTGGCCTTCGTCGGCTCGTGCACCAACTCGCGCCTGTCGGACCTGCGCGAGGCGGCGAAGTTCGTCCGCGGCCAGAAGGTCGCGCCGCACGTGCGCGCCATGGTCGTTCCCGGCTCGCAGCACGTGCGGCAGGCCGCCGAGGAAGAAGGCCTCGACGAGATCTTCCGCGAGGCAGGCTTCGACTGGCGCGGGTCCGGCTGCTCGATGTGCCTCGGGATGAACCCGGACAAGCTCCAGGGACGCGAGATCAGCGCCTCGTCGTCGAACAGGAACTTCAAGGGACGGCAGGGCAGCCCGACGGGCAGGACCCTCCTCATGAGCCCGGCGATGGTGGCCGCGGCCGCGATTGCCGGGGAAGTGGTGGACATCAGGAAGATCCGCGTGCCCGACGAGGTTCCGGTGCCGGTGGGCGGAGGTGCGGCATGAGCGGCGCACGGCGCATCACCCGCGTCGAGGGGCGCGTGATTCCCCTCCCGGGCAACGACATCGACACCGACCGGATCATCCCGGGGCGCTTCCTGCGGGTGATCACGTTCGAGGGGCTCGAGCAGCACGCGTTCGAGGACGACATCGCGTCGCTTGCCGCGAAGGGCGAGACGCACCCGTTTGCCGACCCACGCTATCGGGGCGCGTCGATCCTCGTCGTCAATCGCAACTTCGGCTGCGGATCGTCGCGCGAGCACGCGCCGCAGGCCCTCCAGCGATGGGGGATTGGCGCCGTCGTCGGCGAGTCCTTCTCCGAGATCTTCTTCGGCAACAGCCTGGCGATCGGCCTGCCGTGCGTCACGGCCGCCCCCTCGACGCTCGAGTGGCTCCAGGCGTCCGCGACGCCGGACAACCAGCACGTGGCGACCCTCGACCTCGAGGCGATGACGGTGACGTTCGAGGGCCGGTCGGCCCCCGTCGCGATGCCGCGTCCGGCGCAGGAGGCCCTGGTCACCGGCGCCTGGGACGCGACGGGGCTGCTGCTCGAGGATTACGACGAGGTGGAAGCGGCAGCGGCGCGGCTGCCGTACGTGAGCGGCTGGTAGTCACGCCGACGGCGCCGACCTGTCGGCGTCGGCTCGCAGCTGCGCCTCGATCTCCTTCGCGACCTCGATGAAGGCCACGGCCGCGTGCGACAGCTGCGCGTGCTCCGGGTAGATGAGCCGCAAGTGACGCGGCAGCCTGACCTGGGCCACCGGCACCGCCACCAGGCGTCCCGACGAGATCTCCGCCAGCGCGCACCGGCGCGGCAGCAGCGCCACCCCGAGGTTCATCTCGACGGCGCGCTTGATGCCGTCGAGGCTCGGCAGGGCCAGCGTGATGTTGAGGCGCTCGTGCCGCTGCTCGAAGAGACGCAGCACGCGATCCCGGGCGGGTGACGCCTCGTTGTGCGCGATCACCTTCTGCCGTCCGAACTCCGCCATCGTCACCTGCGCGCGCGAGGCGAGCGGGTGCGCCGGCGATGTCAGCATCACGAGCTCGTCGTCGCCGATGACGATGGACGCGAGGCCCTTCTCGGCGGGGGGAAAGCTCAGGACGCCGACATCCAGGCTGCGCTGGAGGACCTCCACGCCGATCTGGCGGGAGGGCACGCGCCGGATATCGACCTGCACCTGCGGGTAGGCAGCATGAAAGCGCTCGACGACAGGCAGCACGACGTGGACGGCCGCTTCGTTCGCTCCGACGAGCACGCGGCCGCGCTGCAGGTCGCGCAGCTCGCGGACCGCGCTGTCGGCTTCCTCCGCGAGACGCGTCAGGCGCTGCGCGTAGTCGAGCAGCACGCGCCCCGCCTCGGTGAGCTTGCCGTCCTTGGCGGCCCGGTCGAACAGTCGTTCCCCGAGGTGGTCTTCGAGCCTGCGGATGGCCTGGCTGACGGCGGGCTGCGTGCGGTGCAGCCGCGCGGCGGCCTTGGAGAAGCTCCGCTCCGCTGCGACGGTAAGAAACACCTGCAGTTCAGCGAGATCCATGGAATCCTCGGAAGCCTGGCACGTGGACCTGCGAGCTAGTATAGGTTATTGTTGCAAAAGGATTATAAATTTGACTAACCATCCGGCGTGGGCTGAAGTGGTGGGTGACTGGTCGAGGTGTGCATGGCATCCGAGGTAATCGTCTTCGATACGACTCTGCGGGATGGGGAACAGGCGCCGGGCTTCTCCATGCGAGTGGACGAGAAGCTTCGCCTGGCCCGACGGCTCGAAGCGCTCGGCGTGGACGTCATCGAGGCGGGGTTCCCGATCGCCTCTGCTGACGATGCGGAAGCCGTCAGGCGCGTGGCGCAGGACGTGCGCGAGCCGATCATCGCGGCGCTGGCGCGGTGTACGTCCGCCGACATCGAGTGCGCGGGGCAGGCCATCTCCGGCGCGCGGCGCGGGCGCATCCACACCTTCCTCGCGACCTCGGACCTCCACCTGGAACGCAAGCTGCGCATCACGCGCGAGCAATGCCTCGAGCGTGCCGTCACCAGCGTCAGGCACGCCAGGCAGTACACCGACGACGTGCAGTTCTCGGCCGAGGACGCCACGCGCAGCGACATCGACTTCCTGTGCACCGTCGTCGAGGCGGTGATCGAGGCCGGCGCCACCACCATCAACCTTCCCGACACCGTCGGCTACTGCACACCCGACGAGATCCGCGAGTTCTTCGAGACGATCATCGGACGCGTGAAGGGCGCCGATCGCGCGGTCTTCAGCACGCACTGCCACGACGACCTGGGGCTGGCCGTGGCCAACAGCCTTGCGGCGCTGCACGGCGGCGCACGGCAGGTCGAGTGCACCATCAACGGCATCCGCGAGCGTGCCGGCAACGCGGCGCTCGAGGAGGTCGTGATGGTCAGCACCGTGCGTCACGATCGCGCGCCGTTCAAGACGCGCATCCGCACGCAGGAGATCTTCGGCGCGAGCCAGCTGCTGACCGAGCTCACCGGCGAGGCCGTCCAGGCCAACAAGGCCATCGTCGGCCGCAACGCGTTCGCGCACGAGTCGGGCATCCACCAGGACGGGATGCTCAAGGACCGCCGCACCTACGAGATCATGTCGCCCGACAGCGTCGGCGTGCCGAAGACGACGCTGGTGCTGGGCAAGCACTCGGGACGGCACGCGGTGGCGCAGCGCTGCGAGGCGCTCGGATTCACCCTCCAGAAGCGCGAGCTCGACCAGGTCTACCGCCAGATGATCGCGCTTGCCGACACCCAGAAGACGGTGAGCGACGAGGAGCTCGCGCAGATTGCGGCAGCCGTCCGCGACGGCCTGCCGGTGGCGACGCCTGTCGGCTACGGCCACGGCGTGTAGCCGTTTTCGTCGCGCCGTCGGGACCGAGGCGTCGTTTACACTGTCCGCCCATGCAACGTGAGCTCGTCCTGCTGCCGGGAGACGGCATCGGTCCTGAAGTCATCGCCGCCGCGCGCGTCGTCCTCGACGCCGTGGCGCGCAAGTTCGGCCACAGCATCACCACCCACGAGTTCGCCATCGGCGGTGCGGCGCTGCGCGCGGGCAAGCCGGTGCTGCCCGACGACACCCTGTCGGCCTGCCGGTCGGCCGATGCCGTCCTGCTCGGCGCCGTGGGCGACCCGGCGTTCGACCACCTGCCGCGTCCCGAGAAGATCGAGACTGGCCTGCTGAAGCTGCGTGCCTCGCTCGGCGTCTACGCGAACCTGCGGCCGGCGCGGGCATGGGATGGCCTCGAGGACGCCACGCCCTTCAAACCGGAGCGCTTCAAGGGCACCGATCTGCTGATCGTCCGGGAGCTGCTCGGCGGGCTGTACTTCGGCGAGCCCCGCGGCATCGCGGACGATGGCTCGTCGGCGCTGAACACGATGCGCTACACGGAGGCCGAGATCGCGCGTGTCGCGCGCGTCGCCTTCCGGCTCGCGCAGGCGCGGCGCGGCCGGCTCACGTCGGTGGACAAGGCCAACGTGCTCGAGACCTCGGTGCTGTGGCGGCGGGTGGTGTCGGCGCTGGCACCGGAGTTCCCCGACGTCACGCTCGAGCACCAGCTCGTCGACTCGTTCGCGATGAGCCTGGCGCTGACGCCGAACAGGTTCGACGTCGTGCTCACCGAAAACCTCTTCGGCGACATCCTTTCAGACGAGGCCGGCGCGGTCTGCGGATCGCTCGGCCTGCTGCCCTCGGCCAGCCTCGGCGACGGGCCCGCGCTCTACGAGCCCGTGCACGGCTCGGCGCCGACGATCGCGGGCAAGGACCTCGCGAATCCCGTCGGCGCCATCGGCTCGCTCGCCATGTGCTTCAGGCACTCGTGGCAGGCGGAGGAGGAAGCCTCCGCCATCGAGGCCGCCATCGCCAAGGCGCTCGTCGAGGGCTACCGCACCGCCGACCTGACGCCGGCCGGCGCCACGCCGACGCCGTGCTCGACGTTCGCGCGCGCCGTCGCCGACAGGGTTTGACGCGCGTTCCCCGCCGGCTGCCGCGGCGCCTGCGCGCTGGCGGGGCACACCCCGCCTACGTGCTCTGGCGCCCGGCACCCTTGAGGTACGTGTCGAGGAACGTCACGTAGGCGTCGGAGGCCTTGATCCGGTTCTCGCGCTTCGTGAACCCGTGGCCTTCGTCGGGGAAGAGCACGTATTCGACGGGCACGCCGTTGGCCCGCACGGCCTCGACGATCTCGTCGCTCTCGGCCTGGAGCACGCGCGGGTCGTTGGCGCCCTGCACGACGAGCAGCGGCACCCTGATGCTGGAGGCGTGGAACAGCGGCGAGATCCGCCGGTGGCGCTCACCGTCGGTCGCGGGGTCGCCCATCTCGTCGTAGAGTGCCTCCTTCATCGACTCCCACCAGGGCGGAATGCTCGACAGCGTCCGCACCCAGTTCATCACGCCGAAGATGTTGATGCCCACGTCGAACACGTCGGGACGGAACGCCAGGGCCGCGCCGACCATGTAGCCGCCGTACGAGCCGCCGATGATGCCGATGCGGTCGGCGTCGACCCAGTCGAGCGACGCGAGGTACTCCCGGCCGTACACGATGTCGTCGAGATCCACCTCGCCGTGCCGCCGATCGTCCATGTGGTAGAAGGTCTTGCCGTAGCCGGACGACCCACGGTTGTTCGCGGCAAGCACCGCGTAGCCGTGGTTGACGAGGTGCTGCACCATCGCCGAGTACCCGGTCCGGCTCTGCCCCCCGGGACCGCCGTGCACCAGCACCAGCGCCGGCACCCTGCTGTCGGCCGACGCGCCGCGCGGCTTGTAGAGGATCGACGGAATCTCGAGGCCGTCTCCGCTTCTGTAGCGCACCACTTCCGACGGCACGAGGTGCCGCTCGTCAATCTCCGGGTTGAGCGCGCTGGTCAGCCTGGCGCTCCGCCGTGCCTCCAGGTCGACGACGTACACGTCGTTCGGCGAGGTGTCGGAGCTGAGCATCAATGCCACCTTCCGCTCGTCGCGCGAGAAGCGCACCTGGCCGATGTCGCCGGGCGGCAGGTCGGGCAACGAGATCTCCTCGCCCGTCGTCGTGTCGACGATCGTGACGGCCGTGCGCGCGTCGGCGTTGACGCCCGACACGCGGTAGCGGCCCGACTCGGAGAACGTCACGAACATCACGTCCCAGTCGGCCTGGATGAGGGGGGCCTTGCTGCCCGTGGCGATCTCGTACGTCCAGGCCTGCGTGAACTCGCCGTGCTCGTCGGTCGAGTACACCAGGAACCGGCCGTCGCGCGTGAAGTCGTAGACCCCATGGTCGACGTTGCCCTCGTGAGCGGTGATGAGCTGTGGCTTCGCCCCGGGCGTCGACATGTCGAGCAGCAGCACGTCCGAATCGGCACTCGTCCGCGGCTTCACCAGCGCGGCGTACCGGCCGTCACGCGACACCGCCGCGACCGCCAGCGCGTCCTCGTTGCGGTACAGCAGCTCACGGGCGTAGCCGTCGACGGCGTAGCGGTAGAGATCGAACGCACGCGGGTCGCGCTCGTTGGTCAGCACGAAGAACGACTGGCCATCGGCCGCCCAGCCGGCAAACATCGCCTTGGTCTTCTCGCCTTCGGTGAGGTCGCGCAGCGTGCCCGAAGGCTCGCGGACGTAGACGTGGTTGATCTCGTTGCCGCCGCTGTCGGCTGTCACCAGGACGCGGTCGTCGCGCGGGAACCACGACAAGGCAAAGGTGGAGTCAGTGGTGGATGCCGTCAGCGGCCGTGGTTCGCCGCCGCCGGCGGGCAGCGCGTACGCGTTGAAGATGCCGGTCGTGTCCGCGGACACGAGCAGCGACGCGTCGTCGGCCGACCAGGCGTACCCCATCGCCATGCCGTAGGAGGTGGTCGTGTAGAAGGCGCGGGCGTCGTACTGGCGGAACGCCGGCGCCTCCGGCGCGGGTGCCGCCGTGTCGGACGAGCAGCCGATCGCCGAGACGGCAAGCGCGGCCAGGAACGCGCAGGGCAGCGCGGATGTTCGCATGGGGACCCCCCTGTTGAGATGGACGGCCGATTGTAGACCCGGCGGGGCCTGGACGGGAACGGCGGAGCCTTGCACGCAGGGCGCAGCGTCCAGGCAGAGCCTCGGCCCGATCGACTGAAGTCGGGGACGTCGCGAGCCGGCGGCCGGACGTCAGAGCCGCACGACGCCGACGTGGGCACGCGGCAGCGACACGGTGAACCGCGTCGTGCCGTCCGCGCAAGTCACCTCGACGGCGCCGTCATGGGCCTTCACGATCTGCTGGACGATGTAGAGGCCGAGGCCGAGGCCCTCGGGGCGGCGGCGCGTGCCGCCCGTGAAGGGCGTGAACAGATGCGGCCGGACGTCTTCGTCGATCACGCCGACGTTCTCGACCGTCAGGCGCACCACCCCGCGGTCGGTGCCGTCGGCGTGGAGCCGCACGGGCGTGTCGGGCTGGCCGTGTGTCAGCGCGTTGCCGAGCAGGTTCGAGACGAGCTGTGCGAGGCGGTCGCCGTCCCAGTGGCCAACGAGGTGACCTTCGTGCGTCACCTCGAGCGGCCTGTCGACGTATACCGTCCGGTGCTCCTGTGCCACGCGGTGGATGACAGGCACGAGGTCGAGCTCCTGCCGCTCGAGCGGGATCCCGCCGGCCAGCCGGGCGCGCGCGAGATCGAGCAGATCGTCGATGAGCCGCGTCATCCGCCGCGCGCTGGCGAGCATGGTCGCCGCGGTGCGGCGGACGGCAGGGTCGCTCGCCGTGCGCTCGAGCACCTCGGCGCCCGTGGAAATCACGTTCAGCGGGTTGCGCAGGTCGTGCCCCAGCACGGCCGTCAGCATCTCGTTCAGCCGCAGCGACTCGGTGCGCTCGACGAGCTCGCGGGCCAGCTGCTGGCGCTGCCGGTACAGCTGGAAGAAGACCTCGGCCTTGTTGCGGAGGATCTGGGGCTCGATCGGCTTGACGAGGAAGTCGACGGCGCCCGAGTCGTAGCCCTTGAAGATGCGGCTCTGGTGATGCGCGCCCGCCGTCACGAAGATGATGGGCACGTGGCGCGTGCGCTCCGAGCCGCGCATCAGCTCGGCGACCTCGAAGCCGTCCATCTCCGGCATCTGCACGTCGATGAGCGCCAGCGCGAAGTCGTGGTCGAGCATCAGGCTCAGGGCCTCGGCTCCCGACCGCGCCTGGTGGATCTCGACGCCGTCGGCGCGCAGCACCGCCGAGAGTCCGAGCAGGTTCTCCTCGCGGTCGTCGACCAGCAGGCACTTCACCGGGGTGGCGACCGGCGTCCGGGGTCCCGACGTCACGACGGCATCAGTCATGTGGCAGCTGGCGCAGCATCGCAGCGATGCCTGCGAGCGGCTGGACGAAATCGGCTGGGCCCCTGGCGAGCGCCGCCTCCACCATTACCGGGACGCGCGCCTCGCGCGGGTCCTGCACGATCGTTGTGCCGCCCGCACGGCGGACTGCATCGAGCCCGTCGGCTCCGTCGCTGCTCGCGCCCGTGAGAATGATACCCAGAAGCCCCGCGCCGAACACGTCGGCGGCCGTCTCGAACAGCACGTCGATCGACGGCCGGGAGAAGTGGACGGGCTCGTCGGTCGACAATGCCACCGACGGGCCGGCCTCGACGAGCAGGTGGTAGTCGGCCGGCGCCAGGTAGACGGCGCCCGGCTCGATGGGCATCTTGTCCTCGGCGTCGCGGACCGCGACCGCGCACCGGTCGGCCAGCAGGCTGGCGATCTGGCTCGGCCGGCCGGGAGGCACGTGCAGCACGGCCAGCACGGGCACGCGCAGGCCCGCCGGCAGCGCCGGCAGCAGCGTCAGCAGCGCCTCCACGCCACCGGCCGACGTGCCGATGACCACCGCCGTGACCGGCCGCGGGAGCAGGGGCGTCGTCACCGCGCCTCCAGCTTCTGGTAGATGCGCTCGTCACGGCTGACCTCGGTGAAGGCCCGGGCATGCGCCGAGAAGCGGAGCGACTCGCGCGCCCCGATGCCGAGGAACCCCCGGCGGCAGAGGGCCTCGCGAAACAGCCCGACCGCCCGGTCCTGGAGCGCGCGGTCGAAGTAGATCAGCACGTTGCGGCACGAGACAAACTGCACCTCGGCGAAGACGGCGTCGGTGGCAAGGCTGTGATCCGAGAAGACGATCCGCTGGCGCAGCCTGGCATCGAAGACGGCGCGGTCGTAGGCGGCCGTGTAGTAGTCGGCCAGCGACGACTTGCCGCCCGAGAGGCGGTGGTTCTCGGTGAACGCCGCGAGCGCCGTCACCGGGTAGATGCCGGCCTCGGCTCGCTGCAGGCTCCGCGGGTTGATGTCGGTGGCGTAGATGATCGTGCGATCGAGCAGCCCCTCCTCGTGCAGCAGGATCGCCATCGAGTAGGCCTCTTCGCCGGTGCTGCACCCGGCCACCCAGACCTTGGGCGACGGATAGGTGCGCAAAAACGGCACCACCAGCGTGCGCAGCGCCCTGAAGTAGGCCGGGTCCCGGAAGAGATCGCTTACCGGGACGGTCAGGTAGTCGAGCAGCACGCCGAAGGCCGACTCGTCGTGCAGCACCTTGTGCTGCAGCTGCGACAGCGACTCGCACCGCATCCTCGTCATCGCGACCCGCAGGCGCCGCTTGACCGACGCCGGCGAGTACTGGCGGAAGTCGTACCGGTACTTCAGGTAAATCGCCTCGAGCAGCAGCGTGCGCTCGATCTCGAAGGTCCTCTGCGGCACGAGCGTCCTACTTCGGCATCCAGACGCGGACGAGCGACAGCAGGCGCTCGACGTCCAGGGGCTTGGCGATGTAGTCGTTGGCGCCGGCCGCCAGGCACTTCTCCTGGTCGTCCTTCATGGCCTTCGCCGTCAGCGCGATGATCGGCAGCTTCTTCCACTCGGGCTGCTCGCGAATCGCCCGCATCGCCGTCAGCCCGTCCATCTCCGGCATCATGATGTCCATCAGGACGAGATCGATCCGCCGGCCTGCGAGCCGCGCCTCGGCGAGGCGCTCGAGCGCCTCGCGACCGTTGCGCGCGATCTCCACCTGTGCGCCCTTCGGCTCGAGCACGCTCGAAAGCGCGAAGATGTTGCGCGCGTCGTCCTCCACGACGAGGATGCGGCGGCCCTCGAAGGCGGCCTCCCGGTCGCGTACCGCCAGCAGCATCCGCTGCCTGTCGAGCGGCAGGTTCGCCTCCACCTGGTGGAGGAAGAGCGTCACCTCGTCGAGCAGCCGCTCCGGCGACCGGGCGTCCTTGATGATGATGGACCGCGAGTGCCGGTGCAGCCGCTGCTCCTGCTCGGGTGTCAGCGAGCGTCCCGTGTGCACGATCACCGGCGGGAACGCGACGTCGTCGTTCGACGCCATCTGCTCGAGCAGCTCGTAGCCACTGAGGTCGGGCAGGTTCAGGTCGAGCACCATGCAGTCGAAGGTCGACGAACGCAGCGCCGCGAGCGCGTCGGCCGCCAGCGCCACGCCGACGATCTCGACGCCGTCGCTCGCGAGCAGCTGCCTGATGCTCTCCCGCTGCCGCGCGTCGTCCTCGACGACGAGCACACGGCGCAGCTGCTGCGAGAACTTCGCCTCGAGCCTGCGGAAGGCGTCCACGAGCTCGTCACGCGCGACCGGCTTCAGGGCGTAGCCGACGGCGCCTCGCTCGAGCGCCTCGTGCGCGTGGTCGGCGACCGACGCCACGTGCACGGGGACGTGCCGCGTCGCGGGATTCCGCTTGAGCTGCTCGAGCACGCCGAGGCCCGAGTAGTCGGGCAGGTTGATGTCGAGCAGGATGGCACTCGGGCGATAGCGTTCCGCCGCCGCGAGGCCGTCCTGCGCCGTGTGCGTGACGATGCACTGGAAGCCGAGCTCGTGCGCCAGGTCGTAGAGGATCGCGGCGAACCGCTCGTCGTCCTCGATGACGAGGATCACGCGCGCGTCGGCGGCCAGCCTGTCGCGATCGTCGGCGAACGCGCCTGGCCCCGGCGCGCGTGCCGGCTCGGGCGACGGCGCGACAGCGGGGACGGCTGGCGACGGCGGCATGGGGGCCGCGGGCCCCGACACGCTGGCGACGGCCGCCGCGGCGGCGGGCTCGGGGCGCACCTGCTCGGGAATCCGCACGGGCAGCGTCAGCGTGAACGTGCTGCCGACACCGGGCGTGCTGTCCACGGCGATCGCGCCGCCGAGCAGCGACGCGAGGTCGCGCGAGATCGACAGGCCCAGCCCGGTGCCGCCGTACTTGCGGTGCGTGCTGCCGTCGGCCTGCCTGAAGGCCTCGAAGATCAGGCCCTGCTGCTCGCGCGGGATGCCGATTCCCGTGTCGTGCACGCTGATGGCGACCAGGCCCTCGTCGGTCAGGCGGGCGCGCACGCTGACCTGCCCGCGCTCGGTGAACTTGAGCGCGTTGGACAGCAGGTTCCGCAGGATCTGCGCCACCCGCTGGTGGTCGGTGATGATCTGCTGCGGGACGTCGGGCGCGACCTCCACGGCGAAGGCCAGGCCCTTGTCGGCCGCCTGCGCCTCGAACGGGCTCGCCACGTCGTCGAGCAGGTCGCGGACGACGACCTCCTCGGGCACGACGTCCACCTTGCCCGCCTCGATCTTCGCGAGGTCGAGGATGTCGTTGATGAGCGCCAGCAGGTCGTTGCCCGCCGCCGTGATGGTGCGGGCAAAGCGCACCTGCTCCTCCGTCAGGTTGCCCTCGCGATTGTCGGCCAGCAGCTTGGCCAGGATGAGCGTGGAGTTGAGCGGTGTGCGCAGCTCGTGGCTCATGTTGGCGAGGAACTCGCTCTTGTACTGGTTCGCGCGTTCGAGTTCCGCCGCGCGTGCGGCAAGCTCCGCCTGGGACCGCGCCAGCGCCTCCTTCTGTTCCTGGAGCAGCTGGGTCTGGATTTCGAGGTTCGCGTTCGTCTGTTCGAGCTCCGCCTGCTGCGCCTCGAGCCTGGCCTGCGACTCGCGCAGCGCCTCGCTCTGCTCCTCGAGCTCCTCGTTGCTGACGCGCAGCTCCTCCTGCTGCGTCTGGAGCTGCTCGGCCTGCTGCTGCGTCTGCGCGAGCAGCTCCTCGAGGCGCGTGCGATCCCGCGCGGCGCGGACGGCCACCCCAAGGGCCTCGGTCGCGCGCTCCACCAGCGCGTACTCGGCGCGGCTCACCCGGTGCAGGAAGCCCAGCTCCACGACGGCGACGACGCGGCCGTCCACCGCCGCCGGCGCGACGATCAGCTCCCGTGGCGTGGTGCGGCCCACGGCCGACACGACGGGCAGGTAGCCGTCGGGGACGTCGGTGACGTGAACGATGGCGTTGCCGAGAGCGGCCTGCCCCACCAGCCCCTCGCCCCCGCGCACCTGCGCGGCGACAGACTCCGGCGCGACGGCGTAGGCGCCGATGCGTGTCAGCTGGCCGGGGGCCTCCGCGACGTAGAGGGCGCCCACCCTCGCCTGGAGCCGCGTGCCGAAAAACTCCAGCACACGCTCGCCGAGCGTCTCCAGGCGGAGGTCGCCCTGAAGCCCGTCACGCAGCTCGGCGAGGTTCGTGCGCAGCCAGACCTCGGTCTCGCGGGCCCGGTAGTCGCGCGACGTCATCCACGCCACGAGGCCGGCCAGCGCGAGGATCAGCACCGACCCGAGGCCGGTGACCAGGGACGAGCGCGTGACGGCCTCGTCCCATTCCGACTGGAACGACGCGAGGTTCGCGTGCTCGATCTCGCGCATGTCGCGCAGCGTGACGCGCAGCCGGTCCATCAGCTCCTTGCCGCGCCCGGAGCGGACGAGGGCCACCGCGCCGTCGGCGTCGCCCGCGCGGCGGCGCTCGATGGTCTCGCCCATCAGGTCGAGGCGCTCCCGCGCGAGCGCTTCGACGACGGTGAGGTTCTGGAGCTGGAGGGCGTCGTCGCGCACCATCGACCGCAGGTCGTCGAGTGTGGCGGGAATGGCCGCCACCGCTGTCGAATGCGGCGTGAGGTACGATTCGTCGCCCGTCAGCATGAAGCCGCGCTGCCCCGTCTCGGCGTCGATGAGCGCGGCCTGCAGGTCCTGAAGCCTGTCGATGGTCTCGAGGGCGCGCGTCGTGCGGATCGCCGCGGCGTCGGTGGCGCGCAGGGCGTGATACGTGTAGAACGCGATGACCAGGATCGCCAGCACCTGGAGCACGACGCCGGCGAGTGCCCAGGGCGGCAGGGGCAGCCTGGGGAGAAGGCGATCGGCGTGAGGAGCAGCAGCGTGCGTCTTGGTGGGCATGGAGCGATCGACGGGTCCGGCGGTCGGTGTACTCGGCGTATGCGTGGTGTGGCGTTCAGGAGTCATCGTACCGCCCCGGGCCCCCTGGCGCGGCCCTGGGGCAGGCGTCGGTCGGTGTCCGTCCTGCTGCTGTCGGTGTGCCTGACACTGGGCGGCGCGCTGCTCGACGGGGCGGCGCCCGCGCCAGCGCAGACAATCGACGACCCCGCGCTGGTGCCGTTCTTCGAGGTGCCGCAGCCGTTCCGGGGGCAGTTCGGCGACTACAGGTCGCCGCTGCTGTTCAGCGATGGCTCCCGCGTCGAGACGCCGGCTGACTGGGTGCGCCGGCGCGCCGAGCTGCTCGAGGAGTGGCGCGGCATGCTGGGCACCTGGCCACCCGTCCTGACGACGCCGTCCTTCGAAGTGCTGGCCGAGCAGCCGCACGACGGGTTCCGCCAGCAGCGCGTCCGCGTGCAGGTCTCGCACGACCAGCGGACGGAAGGCTGGCTCCTGCTGCCGGACGGCGACGGGCCCTTCCCCGCCGTCATCATCGTCTACTACGACCCCGACACGGCCGTCGGGCTTGGCGAGTTGCCAGACAGGGACTTCGCGCGGCAGCTCACCCGCGCCGGCCTGGTCACGCTGTCGCTGGGCATCCCCGACGGCGATGCGCGCATGCCGGTCCAGGGCATGGTCACGGGGCAGCCACTGTCCTACTACGCCTACGTGGCGGCCAACGCGTGGGCGGCGCTGGCCATGCACCCGGCCGTCGACTCGTCGCGCATCGGCGTCACCGGGCACAGCTTCGGGGGCAAGTGGGCGCTCTTCGCCGCCGCCCTCTGGGACCGGTTCGCCGCCGTGGCTGTCAGCGACCCTGGCGTCGTGTTCGACGAGACGCGCCCGAACGTGAACTACTGGGAGCCGTGGTACCTGGGCCTCGAGCCGGGCAGGCCGCGCCGCGCTCCTGGCGTGCCGACGCCCGAGAACCCGACCGCGGGCCCCTACAAGGCGATGCGCGACGCCGGGCGCGATCTGCACGAGCTGCACGCGCTCATCGCGCCCCGGCCGTTCCTCGTGAGCGGCGGCGCCGAGGACCCGCCGGAGCGCTGGGTGGCGCTCAACCACGCGGTCGAGGTCAACAGGCTGCTCGGATACGAGCGCCGCGTCGGCATGACCAACAGGCCGGAGCATGCCCCGAACCCGGAGTCGAACGCCCAGCTCGTGGCGTTTTTCGTGAACGCGCTCGGGCGCCGGTAGGCGTCGGAGCCATTGACGCCTGCGGCCTGGCGGCCCCGTCGCGGCGCGGCGGCCCGGCCGCGCTGGCGCCGAAGGCAGGTATACTTGCAGGCTGTGGTGAGGTGGCCGAGAGGCTTAAGGCGGCGGTTTGCTAAACCGTTGTAGGGGCTAAAACCTCTACCGAGGGTTCGAATCCCTCCCTCACCGCCACCCTTCGGCGCCGTTCCCGCCGTCAGCCCATCCCAGAGATGTCCGCCATGCGTGTCCGTTTCGCCCCGTCGCCCACCGGCTACCTGCACGTGGGCGGCGCGCGGACGGCGCTGTTCAACTGGCTGCTCGCGCGCCGGCACGGCGGCACGTTCGTCCTGCGGATCGAGGACACCGACGCCGAGCGCTCCTCCGACGAGATGGTGACGGGCATCCTCGACGGCCTGCGCTGGCTCGGCCTCGACTGGGACGAAGGGCCGGAGGTCGGCGGGCCGCACGCGCCGTACTTCCAGTCGCAGCGGCTCGACAGGTACCGCGCGCTTGCCGAGGACCTCGTCCGCAGTGGCCACGCGTACCTCGACTACCGCTCCGTGGAGGAAGCCCGGGCGGCGCGCGACGCGGAAGAGCGCGGCGAGCCGGCGCCCGACGCCCTCGCCAACACCTCGCTAGCGCTGCCGGCCGACGAGGTGGCACGCCGGGAGGCCGCCGGTGTCCCGCGCGCCGTCCGGTTCCGGGTGCCCGACGAAGGGGTCATCACCTTCGCGGACGCCGTGCACGGCGACGTCCGGTTCGACGCCGCACAGATCGAGGACTTCGTCCTCCTGCGCTCC
>CAYSHC010000030.1:0-23423 GCA_964430855.1 uncultured Vicinamibacteraceae bacterium | reverse complement strand
TCACCGACGTGATCCGCGGCGACGACCACATCTCCAATACGCCCAAGCAGCTGCTGATCTACCGGGCGCTCGGGGCCCGCGTGCCGCGCTTCGCGCACGTGCCGCTCATCCTGGGCCCGGACAAGAAGCGCCTGAGCAAGCGCCACGGGGCGACGTCGGTCACCGAGTACGCGCGCGACGGCATCCTGCCGGAGGCGATGGCGAACTTCCTTGCGCTGCTCGGCTGGTCGCCCGGCGACGACGCCGAGGTGATGACGATCGACGAGCTCATCGCGCGCTTCTCCCTGGAGGGCATCTCGACAGGCGACGCGGTGTTCAACCCCGAGAAGCTCGAGTGGATGAACAGTCAGCATGTGATGCGCGTCAGCGACGACAGGCTCGTGACGCTGGTGCGGCCCTGGCTCGAGCGGTCAGGGCTCTGGGACGATCGCTTCGAGGGCGACCGCCGAGCCTGGCTGGTGGAGGTGCTGGCGCTGCTCCGCCCGCGCATCAAGCGCCTCGGCGACGTCGTCGAGGGGATCCGCCCGTTCCTCGTCACCGAGGTGACCTATGACGAGCAGGCCGTGGCGAAGCACCTGACGCCGCAGACGCTGCCCGTCCTTCGCGCCCTGCACCTGAAGCTCCAGCACCTGGACGCCTTCGACGCGGCGACGCTCGAGGCCGTCGTCAGGGGCACCGCCGAGGAGCACGGCCTGAAGGCGGGCGCGCTGATCCATGCGGTGCGCGTCGCCCTGACCGGCCGTACCGTCAGCCCGGGGCTCTTCGAGGTGATGGCCCTGCTCGGGCGCGACACCGTGCTCGCACGTGTCGGCGCGGTGCTCGCCCAGCCGTCCGGCGTCGCCTGACCGCCCATTGCATACCTTCGCTCACGCGATGCGCGCCACCGACCTCCACCGCCAGTCCTTCGACGTGCTCATCGTCGGTGGCGGCATCATCGGGGCGGGCGTGGCGCGCGACGCGGCCCGCCGCGGCCTGCGGGTGGCCCTCTTCGAGCAGGGGGACTTCGGCGGGGGGACGACGTCGGGATCCACCCGCCTGATTCACGGCGGGCTGCGCTACCTGGAGATGCTCGACTTCGGGCTCGTGCGGCTCGACCTGCGCGAGCGCGAGATCCTGCTGCGCATCGCGCCCCATCTCGTCTCGCCGCTGCGGTTCCTGCTGCCCTTCTACCGGCAGTCGCTCGCCAGCCGCCTGAAGATGCGCGCGGGCATGTGGCTCTACGACATCCTCAGCTACGACCGCAGTCTCGAGGGGCACCGCATGCTCTCGACGCGCGAGGCGCTGGAGATGGAACCGCGGCTCTCGCCGGATGGCCTCCAGGGCGCGGCCAGCTACTTCGACGCGCAGGCGCCGCTGCCCGAGCGGCTGTGCCTCGAGAACATCCTCGACGCGCGGACGCACGGCGCCCAGGCGCTCAACTACGCGAAGGTCGTCGGCTGCATCAGGCGTGACGACCGCGTCGCCGGGCTGCGCGTGCACGACCTCATCGCGCAGCGCGAGGTGGAGGTGAACGGCCGCGTCGTCGTCAACGCGGCGGGGCCGTGGTTCGACAGGGTGGCCGGCGTGCTGAGCGGGCCCTCGCGGCGGATCCGGACGACGAAGGGCATCCACCTCGCGTGCCCCAACCCGCCGAACACGGCGCTGGCCCTCCCGTCCGCCGTGGACGGGCGGCTGACGTTCTTCCTGCCGTGGCTCGGCTACGCGTGGCTGGGCACGACGGATCTCGACTACACGGACGACCCCGCCGACGTCCGGGCGACGCCCGCGGAAGTGGAGTATCTGTGCCGGTCGGTCGCGCCGTACGTCGGCAACCCGGGCACTGTGCGCTTCACCAACGCGGGGGTCCGCGCGCTCGTCCGCGAGGGCGGGTCGGAGTCGTCGGTATCGCGCGTGCATCGCGTCGTGGCGGAGCACGACCCGGCCGGCCTCATCTCGGTGCTCGGCGGGAAGCTCACCGGCTTCCGCGCGATCGCCGAGGAGGTGACCAACCGCATCTGCCGGCTGCTCGACAGGAGCGAGCGCTCGACGACCAGCGAGGCTCCGCTGCCCGGCGCGGCAGGGGCCGACGATCCGCTGGTGCTGCCCGACGGCGCGCCCTCGGCGCTCGCCTCGCACCTGCGCTCGCTGTTCGGCGGGCGCGCGTCCGGGGTCGCTGCCCTCGCCCGCGACCATGCAGACCTGGCGCTGCCCCTGTGTGACGACGCGCCGGACATCGGCGCGCAGGTGGTCTTTGCCGTGCGCCACGAGTCGTGCGAGCGCATCGTCGACTTCCTGTTCCGCCGGTCGCGGCTCGCCTTCACCGACCATCGCGGCCGCGGGGCGATCGCGCGCGTCGCGGCGCTGATGCGCGAGGAGCTGGGATGGTCGGACACGCGGCTGGTCGACGAGCTTGCGATTGCCCGCGCGGCCCTGGAGGCCACCGACCCGATCGGGCGTTGCTGATGTCCGGACCTGTGGGACACCCGTGCCGACGCCTGTCCGTCTGACACCGGAGACGTGCCTGGCCGCCACGCGCACGCTGGCGCGGCGCGACCCCGAGCTTGGACGGATCATCCGCGCGTGGGGGCCGTGCACGCTGGGCGTCCGCCCGCGCCGCGATGCGTTCGCGGCGCTCGTCCGGATGATCGTGTTCCAGCAGCTCTCGGGAAAGGCGGCCGAGACGATCTACGGACGCGTCCTCGCGGCGATGGGCTGCCGGGCGTGCCCGCCGGCGGCGACGTGGCTCGCGACGCCGCCGGACGTCCTGCGCGGCGCGGGCCTCAGCGCGCAGAAGCTGGCCTACATCCTCGACCTGTGCGCGCGGGTCGACGCGGGCACGCTGCCCATGCGGCATTTGTGGCGCCTGCCCGACGACGAGGTCATCGCGCACCTCACGCAGGTCAAGGGCGTCGGCGTGTGGACCGCCCAGATGTTCCTCATGTTCCAGCTCCAGCGCCCCGACGTGCTGCCGCTCGGCGATCTTGGTATCGTCAACGGGTTCGCACGCGTTTACGGAGGCGGCACGCGGCTCGACGCCGACAGGATGACCGCGCTGGCCGAGCGCTGGCGCCCATGGCGGACCGTCGGCTGCTGGTACCTGTGGCGCGCGCTCGAGATCACGACCGTCTAGCGCGCCTTCCCTCTTCGTTGCCCACGACCTTGTCGCGCGAGGTGTCATGACGTTCAGCAGCACGATCCGATTCCTGCTCACGACCGGTGCGGCGTGCGCGATGCTGTCGCTGGCGCCGCACGCGCAGCAGCGGGGGGCGCCGAAGGCGAAGGCCGCCCCGAAGGCGAAGGCCGCAGCGGCGGCTCCCGAGAAGCCGGCCGACTGGGACGTGACGGCGCCGCTCGGCGGCAAGCCGCGCACGATTGCCTTCGAGACGACCGAGGGCACGTGGATGAACGTCGACGTCAGTCCCGACGGCTCGACGATCGTCTTCGACCTGCTCGGCGACATCTACCTGATGCCCATGGACGGCACGGGGACCGGCGAGGCGACGCGCATCACGAGCGGCCCCGCCTACGACATGCAGCCGCGGTTCAGCCCCGACGGCCAGCGCATCGCGATCGCGAGCGACCGCGGCGGTCTCTGGAACATCTGGACGATCGACCGGAAGGGCGGCGACGCACGGCAGGTGTCGAAGGACACGCGGTGGTTTGTCAACAGCGCCGAGTGGGCGCCCGACGGCCTGTCGATCTACGCGAGGCGCCATTTCGTCGGCTCGCGGTCGCTCGGCGCCGGCGAGGTGTGGCAATACCACGTCAGCGGCGGCGACGGCCTCCAGGTCACCACGCGAACCAGCATCCAGAAGGACGCGGGCGAACCCGCGATCTCGCCCGACGGGCGCACGCTGTACTACAGCAAGGACGTCACGCCCGGCGCGAACTTCGAGTACAACAAGGACCCCCACGGCGTCATCTACGCCATCATCGCGCGCGACCTGCGGACGGGCCGCGAGCGCACGGTCACGGCGCGGCCCGGCGGCGCCGTGGCGCCGCGCGTCTCGCCCGACGGGAAGACGCTCGCCTTCGTGCGCCGCTTCGGCACGGGCAGCGAGCTCGTGCTGCACACGCTGGCCACGGGCGAGGAGCGGCGCCTGTTCGCCTCGCTCGACAAGGACCTCCAGGAGGCCTGGGCCGTCCACGGCGTCTACGCGCAGTACGCGTGGCTGCCCGATGGCTCCGGGCTCGTGATCTGGGGACAGGGCAGGATCTGGCGCGTGGATGCGCGGACGGGTCAGGGCCACATCATCCCCTTCCGTGCGCGCGTCGAGCACACCGTCAACGAGCCGCTGCGCTTCCCCGTCGACGTCCACCCGGCGACCATGCCCGTGCGCATGCTGCGCCACGCACGTGTCTCGCCTGACGGGAGCACGGTGGTGTACTCGGCGCTCGGCCAGCTCTATCGGCGGACGCTGCCGAAGGGCGAGGCCGTGCGGCTCACCGACGATACCGCGCACGAGGCGTGGCCGTCGTTCTCGCCCGACGGGCGGTCGGTGGTCTATGTCACCTGGAGCGACGCCGACAAGGGCCGCGTCAGGGTCATCGGCCTCGACGGCACGGGCGCGCGCGAGGTGGTCTCGGCGCCGGGGCACTACGCCCGGCCGTCGTTCTCGCCCGACGGCCAGTGGATCGTCTTCGAGGCCGTCGGCCCGGACGGGCGGCGTGGCTACACGCACGGCGTCGAGCGGGGCGTCTTCGTGGTGGCCGCCTCCGGCGGCACGCCGCGGCTCGTCACCGAGTCGGGCAGCGCGCCGCAGTTCGATCACACGGGGACGCGCCTGTACCTGCGCGACCGGCGCGACGGGCAGTTCGTGCTGCGCAGTGTCGACCTCCAGGGCGGTGACGAAATCGTGCACGTGCAGTCGGAGAACGCCACCGACGCGGTGCCCTCGCCCGACGGCCGCTGGATTGCGTTTGCCGAGCGCTGGAAGACCTTCGTTGCGCCGTTCCCGTCCACGGGGCGCACCGTGACGCTGGCGACCTCGGGCGCGGCCTGGCCGACGGCGCAGATCTCGCGCGACGCGGGGTTCAGCATTCACTGGTCGGCCGACAGCAGCCGGGTGCACTGGACGCTCGGGCCGCAGCTGTTCACGCGTGACCTCACCGCGACGTTCCCCTTCGTCGAGGGCGGGCGCGCCACGCCTGCCGAGCCCGAGGCCGAGGGCGTCGACATCGGCTTCACCGTGCCGACGGCGGCGCCGACGGGGATGATCGCGCTCGTCGACGCCCGGATCATCACCATGGCGGGCGGCGGCGCGGCAGGCGTCATCGAGCGCGGCACCGTCGTCGTCCGGGGCAACAGGATTGTGGCGGTGGGGCCGAGCGACGCGGTGGCCGTGCCCGACGGCGCAACGCGGATCGACGCGGCGGGCCGGACGATCATGCCGGGCATCGTCGACGTGCACGCGCACCTCGGCGGCGCCGGCAACGGCCTGATCCCGCAGGCCGACTGGGCGCTGATGGCCAACCTGGCCTTCGGCGTCACGACGTCGCACGACCCGTCCAACGACACCGAGACCATCTTCACCATGCGCGAGATGGTGCAGACGGGACGCCTGCTCGGCCCGCGCGTGTTCTCGACCGGCACCATCCTCTACGGCGCGGAGACGCCGTTCAAGGCGGTGGTGGGATCGATCGAGGACGCGCGGTCGCATCTCCGGCGCATGAAGGCCGTGGGCGCCGTCAGCGTGAAGAGCTACAACCAGCAGCGCCGCGACGCGCGGCAGATGATCATCAGGGCCGCGCGCGAGCAGCAGCTGATGGTGGTGCCCGAGGGCGGCTCGCTCTTCTACATGAACGCGTCCATGGTGCTCGACGGCCACACGGGCATCGAGCACAACATCCCGGTGCCCGTGCTCTACGAGGACGTCGTCACGCTGCTCGCGAAGAGCGGCGTCGGGTACACGCCGACGCTCGTCGTGGCCTACGGGTCGCAGAGCGGCGAGAACTACTGGTACCAGCACGACGAGGTGTGGAAGAACCAGCGGCTGCTCACGTTCGTGCCGCGCGACGTCGTCGTGCCGCGCGCGCGGCGGCGGACGATGGCGGCCGAGGACGACTACGCGCACGTCCTCGTGGCGCAGCAGGCGAAGAAGGTGCTCGACGCGGGTGGGTCGGTGCAGCTCGGGGCGCACGGGCAGATGCAGGGCATCGCCGCGCACTGGGAGCTCTGGATGCTGGTGCAGGGCGGGATGTCGCCGATGGAGGCGCTGCGGTGCGCCACGATCAACGGCGCCCGCTACCTCGGCATGGACGAGGACCTCGGTTCGATCGAGCCGGGCAAGCTCGCCGACCTGGTCGTGCTCGAGGGCAACCCGCTGGTGGATATCCGCAACAGCAGCTCGGGGGCCATGGTGATGGCCAACGGGCGGCTCTACGATGCCGCGACGCTGCACCAGCTGGCCCCGGAAAAGCAGGAGCGGCCGAAGCTGTTCTGGGAGCGCTGAGGGCGGCGACGTGACGGCGGCCGCGCGGAGTGCTCTGCACCGCCGAGTCACTATGTCACGCTTGGCGCTTCCATTTCCGGCCGGGAAGCGTAGAGTGGAAGAGATGGCGTGTGGCCCGTCGCCCACGCCGTAACGCCATGCACAGTCATCGCAGTGATCGAACGAGCCGTCGGTACGCCGCTGTCCCTGGAGACAGCCGTCGCATGAAGACGTCGCCCGCCTGTTGCACCTGCGCCTGTTGCACCTGCGCCTGTAGCTAGCCTCGCGCGCGTCCTGCGCGTGAGGGCTTCCTCCATTCGTTCAACCGAGTTCTGGTCATCCCCCGGGACGACGTGTCGGCCTGAGCCGCCCGGCGTCCCTGGCGGCAGGCCCGTGGCCTTGCCGTCGAAGGAGTGTCGTCATGTTTCGTGTCCGCCACTGGCGTACGTGGCAGCTGTGGCTTGCTGCCGTGTTGCTCTTCCTCTCACCGCTGTCGAGTCGCGCCCAGACATCGGCCGCCATCGTCGGCGCCGTGACCGACGAACAGGGCAGCGCGATCCCGGGGGTCACCGTGGAGGTGACGAGCCCGGCGCTCATCGAACGCACGAAGTCCACCGTGACGTCGGCCGACGGCACCTACCAGGTCGTGGACCTCCGCCCGGGCGAGTACTCGGTCACGTTTTCGCTCGAGGGGTTCCAGGCGGTCCGGCGCACGGGCATCACGCTGAGCACCGGCTTTACCGCCACGGTCGACGTGACGCTGCGCATCGGCCAGCTGCAGGACGAGGTCACCGTCGTCGGCGGCACGCCGGTCATCGACACGCGCTCCGGCACCTCCGAGCGCCCGCTGCACCAGGAGTTGCTCGAGGGCATCCCGGTCGGCCGCGTGCCGAACGTGGCGGTCAGCCTCGTGCCGGGCGCCGTCACCGCGCGGCCCGACATCGGCGGGTCGGAGACCGGGCAGACGGCCGGCGTCTCGATTCACGGGTCCCAGACGCGCGACCTGATCTGGAACACCGACGGCCTCAACATGACGTCGAACACCGCGTCCGGCGGCGTGTCGGGCCAGTACCCCAACCAGAGCGCCATCCAGGAGATCGTCGTCCAGACGCGCGCGCTGCCCGCGGAGATCGGCGCCGGGGGTGTCAGCGTCAACATGATCACCAAGGACGGCGGCTCGACGTTCCGCGGAACGCTGTTTGCCACCTACACCAGCAACGACCTCCAGAGCTCGAACGTCAGCGAGGAGCAGCGCGAGCGCGGCCTCACCGCGCCGAGCGCGATGGACACGTTCTATGACCTGAACAGCGGCATCGGCGGTCCCATCCGTCGCGACTCGCTCTGGTTCTTCGCGAGCGCGCGACGCTTCCGCGTGGACAGGTTCGAGGCCAACACGTTCAACCCCGACGGCAGCCAGGCGCTCGACGAGAACCTGATCTGGAACACGAGCGGCAAGCTGACGTGGCAGGTCAACGCGGCCAACCGGCTCTCGACCTTCGTCGACTACAACTACAAGATTCGCGAGCACCGTCGAGAGATCGCCGCGACGTACCAGTTCGTCTCGCCCGAGGCGAGCTACCACTCGCCGCTCTGGGGGCCGGTGGCCAACGTGAAGTGGACGTCCACGCTCAGCCCGACGCTGCTGCTCGACGCCGGCTTCTCGTGGTACTACGTGCCGTGGTCGCTCGACTACCAGCCCGACCTCCCCGGCGACGCCTTCGCGCGCAACGACCTCGCGCTGTCGACGCTGACCGGCGCGCCGCCGCCGTCGATGGTGCGCGCCAACCAGGAGCGCCGTACCGCGAGCGCCATCCTGTCGTGGCTGCCCCGCTTCAAGGGTGAGCACCAGATCCGGACGGGCGTGCAGTTCGAGCTGGCCCCCTACGGCCAGACGTTCGACTCGCTCGGCCACGGCGACTTCATCGCGCGCTACCGCAACGGCGTGCCCGACTCGGTCCTGGTGTACAACACGCCCGTCAAGACGAACCTCGACCAGACCGACCTCGGGATCTTCGTGCAGGATGCCTGGGCCATCAGCCGCCGGCTGACCCTGAACCTGGGACTCCGCTACGAGCGGCACACGGGCGGCATCGGCGAGCAGTCGGCCGGTGCGGGGCAGTTCGTGCCGGCGCGCACGTTCCCGGCGCAGAGCAACCTCGTCGTGTGGAATACCCTCGTCCCCCGCCTCGCGGCGACCTACGACCTGTCGGGCCGCGGGCGCACCGTGCTGAAGGTGAGCGCGAGCCAGTACACCCAGCGCCAGGGGTCGGCGCTCATCAACCAGTTCAGCCCGATGCGGCAGAACTCGGAAGTGCGCTCGTGGGTGGACGCCAACAACGACCTCGTGCCGCAGCTGCACGAGATCGGCCCGTCGCTCGGCGGCCTCGACCGCGGCGCGACGGTGCGCATCGCCGACGACCTCCGTCGGCCCAAGCAGTGGGAGTACGCCGCGACGATCGAGCATCAGCTCGCCGACGACTTCGCGGTGGCGCTCAGCTATTTCCACCGGCGCTACAGCAACCTGACGGCCGTGGTGAACACGGCGGTCACCTTCGACGACTACGAGCCGCTGACCATCACCAACCCGCTCGACGGCACGCCGTTCACCATCTACAACCAGAAGGCCGACTCGATCGGGCGCGTGGACAACGTGCTGATGAACGTGCCCTCGCTCGAGCAGACCTACCACGGCGTCGAGGCGACGGTGAACCGCCGCTTCAGCGACGGCCTCACGCTGTTTGGCGGCGTCACGCTCGGGCGCAACCGCGCGACGAGCCCCGACGCCGTCGGGGGCAACCCGAACGGCTACATCAACGCCGACGGCTACGACCTGCTCGACTCGCCCGTGATCGTCAACGTCTCCGGCATCTACCAGCTGCCGTGGCAGGCGACCTTCTCGGGGCACCTCAGCTACTTCACCGGACAGCCGCTTCGCCGCCTCTACACGGTCACGCGCACGATCGCGCCGTCGCTGCGGCAGGTGAGCCAGCAGGTCGCGCTGCTGCCGGCCGGCGAGGAGCGCAAGCCGAACCAGACGCTGCTCGACGTGCGGATCGGGCGCAACTTCCGCCTCGGCAACGGGCTGACGGTGGAGCCCATGCTGGAGGTGTACAACCTGCTGAACGAGAACGCCTCCGTCACGGAGGTGGAGCAGGTGGGACCGGCCCTTGGCCGCGTCTCGCGCAACCTGGACGGGCGCCTCGTGCGCCTGGGAGTGAAGGTGGCCTTCTGAGGCCACTGCTTCGACACGGCACAAGCCCACTACGACAAGGAGCCCTGACGTGACTCGTCTTTCGCGCTGGGCCGCACCCGCGGCCCTCCTCTTCGCCCTCGGCGCCACCGCCTGCTCGGCGCCGGCCGAGACCCCGGCCGACCGGCAGGCCGACACGGCGCCGGCCGCGGATACGTTCGAGTATCCGTACCCGTCGCTGGCCGAGCGCATCGTGACGGCGCTGCAGCCCACCAGCGGTGAGCGGGTGCTGCTGCGCTACAACCCTGACGCGCTGGGGCCGCTCGAGGCCGAGCTCCGCCGGCAGCTCGAGGCGAAGGGCGCCGTCGTCGAGACCATCCAGTACGGCGAGGTGCCCGACCTGGCCGAGCGGCTCGAGCGGACCGACATCTTCGTGTGGCTGCCGGCTCACGGCGCCGTCACGCCACCCAACGAGCGCGCGCTCCTGGCGAAGTGGCTCGACGAGGGCCGCGGGCGGCAGATCCACTTCCACTGGGGCGATGGCACGCGCGACGCCGACGGCCTCAACGTGCCGCACACGGTGGAATACGACCGCATCTACGTGGATGCGCTCGACATCGACTACGCCGCGCTCAGCGCCCGCCAGGATCGCGCAATCGAGATCCTGCGCTCGGGCGAGGTCCACGTGACGACGCCCGACGGCACCGACCTGCGCTTCACGATCGGCCCGGACCGGCCGTTCAACAAGCAGGACGGCGATGCCTCCGCCGAGCGGATGAAGACGGCCAAGGTGCGCGTCGATCGCGAAATCGAGCTGCCGGCCGGCGTCCTGCGCGTGGCGCCGCTCGAGGAGACGGTCAACGGCACGCTGGCAATCCCGAAGGCGCGCTTCGGCGGCGAGACGGCGACGGGCATCCGCCTGACGTTCACGAAGGGCGTGGTGACCGACGTCACCGCCGAGACGGGCCTCGACGCCGTCAAGGCGCATCTGGCGTCAGCGCCCGGTGCACCGCACTTCCGTGAGCTCGGTCTGGGCTTCAACCCGAAGCTCCAGGTGCCGGCGGGCCACACCGCGATGCCGTACTACGGCTACGGCGACGCGGTTGCCCGCCTCGGCCTCGGCGACAACTTCGAGGTCGGCGGCAACGTGCGCGGCGGCGGCGTGCGCTGGCTGTTCTTCCCGAACACCACGATCACCGTCGGCGACAAGGTGCTCGTGAAGGACGGCAAGCTCGTCGACGGCACCACGTAAGCCCGGAGGAGGGGCGGAGGAGGGAGGACGGGCGGAGCGTCCTCGCTCCCGATCCTCCGCTCCTCGTTCGTCCCCTCGTCCCCTCCTCCTTCCTCCCGCCCGCCGTTCCCCGTACCTATCGCCCTCCGCTCACATCGAGAATGCTGCCGGTCACGTACGACGCTTCCTCAGAAAGCAGCCAGAGGATCGCGGCGGCCACCTCTTCAGGCTCGCCTCCCCGCTGCATCGGCACGGCCGCCTTCACGCGCTCGACACGGTCGGGTTCCCCGCCGCTTGCGTGGATGTCCGTGTAGATCGGGCCCGGCCGCACGGCGTTCACGCGCACGCCCTCGGTCGCCACTTCCCTCGCCAGGCCGATCGTCATGACGTCCACGGCGCCCTTCGTCGCGGCGTAGTCCACGTACTCGAACGCGCCCCCGAGCTTCGCCGCCACCGACGAGACGTTGACGATCGCCCCGCCGCCTCCGCCATGGCGCGTGGACATGCGGCGCACGGCCTCTCGCGCGCACAGGAACGTTCCCACGACGTTGGTCGTGAGGACGCGATGCCAGCGCTCCGCCGTCATCTCGTCGAACCGCATCTGCCGCTCGAGCACGCCTGTGTTGTTGACGAGCCCGGTCAGCGTGCCGAGCTCGCGATCGACGGTCTCGAACATGCGCAGCACGTCGGCTTCGTTGCCGACGTCGGCCTGGACTACGAGCGCCCGGCGGCCTGATCCGTTGATCTCGCGCACCAGCGCCTCGGCGGCATCACGGTTGGTGTGGTAGTTGACGGCGACCGCGGCACCGCGCCGCGCCGCGAGACGTGCGGTGGCCGCGCCGATACCGCGGCTGGCACCGGTAATCAGGATGACGGACATTGCGGAAGATTACCGCGGACGTGCGCCGCGAACCGCTGACCGCGTACCGCGAACCGCGCCGCCCTGCGGGCGCGTGGCCATCAGGCCGCATCAAACGGCGTGGGGAGCTCGACGGTGAACGTCGTGCCGTCGGAATCCGTCGCGACCGCGATGCGGCCGCCGTGCGCGTCGACAATGGCCTTGCCGATGGCGAGGCCGAGGCCCGTGCCGCCCTCGCGCGACGAACGCGACGGCGCCGCGCGCCAGAAGCGGTCGAACACCCGGCCGGCGATGGCGGGGTCGAGTCCCGTCCCGGTGTCGCGCACGACGATGCGCGCCTGCCGCGCAGGCGGGTCGCCGCTGCCGTCGACCTCCTCGAGCAGGATGTCGACGCGGCCACCCTGGCGGTTGTAGCGGATGGCGTTCGACACGAGGTTGGTCAGGAGGATGCCGAGCTGCAGCCGGTCGCCCATCGCCGTCGCCTCGCCCTCGCAGTGCACCGTCACGTGATTCTCGTCGGCAAGACGCCGAAGGTCGTCGACGATATCGTCGGCGAGAGGGCGCAGCGCCACGGGGTCGGTAGCCGGCGACGCCGTGCCGCTCTCGATGCGCGCCAGTGTCAGCAACGACTCGACGAGGTGCTTGAGCCGTCGTCCCTGCCGGGCGCAGACCTCGAGGGCGTGGCGATACTCGTCTGCGGAACGCGGGCGGCTCAGCGCCCACTCGCTCTCCGCGACGACGGTGGCGACGGGCGTGCGGAGCTCGTGGCTGGCGTCGGCCGTGAGCTGGCGCTCCCGCTGAAGCGCCCGCTCGAGCCTGTCGAACGCGGCGTTGAGGCGCTCGGCGACGCCGGCAAACTCCGAGTCGATGCTCCCGAGGTCGATGCGCGCCGCCGTGCCTGGCGCGAGGCGCCGGGCCGTCACGTCGATCTGGCCGACCGAGCGCGCCATCTCGCGCCGCAGCCAGATGGCCAGCGGCGCGGCGAGCAGCACCGCGAGCAGGCTCGCGACGAGCAGGCTGGTCGCCAGCCGGCCGAGATCGGCGCGGACCGGCGCGAGCGGCTGGCCCACGCGCACGATCGCGTGGCGCGCGGCCATCCCGGTGCCGGGCGGACCATCGGCGGTCACGTCCACGCGGTGCTCACGGTGGCCCCCGACGGTCCAGCTGCCGGTGCGCCGGACCTCGTCGGGCGGCAGGGGCGGCGCGTCGCCGTCCAGCAGGCGGCCAGCCTCGTCGTAGACGCCGTAGTAGCCGTCGCCTTCCGATGCGGCCAGGCGCAGCTCGCCGGGGATCTCTACCTCGACGACGCCGTCGGTGACCACGATCTGGCGTCCGAGCGCGACGGCGTCGGCCGCGATGCGCGCGTCCAGCGCGCGCACCGAGACACGCCAGTACTGCCAGAGCGCCAGTCCCGCGAGCGCCAGACTGAGGCCAATCGCCCACAATGCCGTCAGCGCGAACACGCGCCGGACGACGGACCTAGGCCTCGACGATGTAGCCATGGCCCCGGCGCGTCCGGATGAGGTCCGTCCCGAGCTTGCGCCGCAGGCTGGCGACGTAGACGTCGAGGACGTTGGACGCGGTGTCGTCGGTGTCGCTGTAGAGATGATCGAGCAGCTCGCGGCGTGACACGACACGGCCGCGGTGCAGCGCGAGGTACTCGAGGACGCTGAACTCGCGTGGGGTGACCGCGACGGACAGGCCGCCGCGGCGCACCACGCGGCGTGCGAGGTCGACCTCGACGTCGCCGATCGCGCACACCGGCGAGGCCAGGCCGGCTGCACGCCGCAGCAGCGCGCGGCATCGCGAGACGAGCTCCGCCGGCTCGAAGGGCTTCCCGAGGTAGTCGTCGGCGCCGGCATCGAGCAGCCGCACGCGGTCGCCGAGCGCGTCGCGCGCCGTGAGGACGAGCACGGGCGTCGTCATGCCGCGCGCACGGAGCGCGGCCAGCAGCTCGTCGCCCTGCATTCGCGGCAGCATCAGGTCGAGGACGAGCAGGTCGTAGCCGGGCTCGAGCGCCATGGCGAGGCCCTCCTCGCCGTCGCCGGCGATGTCGCAGCTGAACCCGGCATCACGCAGCAGGCGCGCGAGGACGTCGGCGAGGTCATCCTCGTCCTCGACGATCAGCAGGCGCATGGTCTCGTCACTCCGGTACGTCGAGTGGACGATACCAGAGGCGCTCGAAGTGCGCGGTGCCGTCGCCCGGCATCCAGAAGCCGACGGAGCCCGAGACGGGAGGCGTGTCGTCGGTGTGGTGCGCGACGGGCACGCCGTTGAGCCAGACGCGCACACGCGAGTCGCCGTGCTCGATGAGGAGCTCGTGCCACGCGCGCGGGTCGAGGCGCAGGCCGGTGCGGCGGTCGAGACGGATACGGTTGCCGCGCACGAACCTGTAGAGCACGACCTCGTTGGCGTCGAAGTCGAGCCTGGCGGCGAAGTAGTTGCCGGCGTCCCGCACGCGCCACGCCAGGCCGGCGGCCTTGTCGCCGGAGGCCATCCGCAGCCGCACCCCCGCGTGCACGTTCGCGAGGTTCACGTCGGTACGGACCGCGAGCCTGTACCCACGACGCCCGAGCGCCGTCTGCCCGAGGGCGACGTACCTGTCGACAGCCACCACCTCCCACGTGCCCGGCTCGTCGTCCACCGACGACAGCGTGCGGAAGCCGGTGGGGAGGCTGCCCGGCTTCACTCCGCGAAAGGTCACCACCGTCGACGAGGGGGTCATCGACGCCAGTGACGTTGTCGCGCACACCGCGGCGAGCAGAGCGACGCCCGAGGCACGCAGGAGGGTCGACATGGCCGCCAGTCTGCCAGAGGCCGCCTGAAGGCCTGATGAAGGGATTCTTCATCGGACCTTCATGCAAGTCCGGCTACGCTGTATCGGCATGTACCTCCCCGGTCGTCTTCTTGGGTCCCTTGCAGTCATCACCCTGCTCGCCGTCGGCCTGGCCCCCGCGGCCGCGGCGCAGGGGCCGTCGAACGACGGCACGGCGTCTCAGCCGGAGGTCGAAGGCGACAACGCCACCGGTCAGGTCGTGGTGACGGCCACCGACTCGCTTCAGGGACGCCTGCCGGGCGCGACGGTCACCGTCACGCCCGCGGGCGCGGCGCCGAACGCCTCGACCGAGCCGATCGTCCTCGTCACCGGCGAGAACGGCGAGGTGCGCGTGGACGACCTCGTGCCCGGCGCGTACGACGTGGTGGTCGAGCTGCCCGGCTTCGACGTCGCGCGCGAGACGATCGTCGTGGAGGCCGGCCAGTCGGTGCGGTCGGAGGCCGTGCTCGGCATCGGCGGCTTCGCCGAGGCCGTCGCCGTCACGAGCGACGCCACCCCGCCGCAGAACACCGACGGCTTCGTCGAGACGCTGAGCACCGAAGAAATTGACCAGTTGCCCGACGACCCCGAGACGCTCCAGACGATGCTCGACGAGATGGCGGGCGGCGAGGCGGAGTTCCGGGTCAACGGCTTCGAGGGCGGCGAGCTCCCGCCAAAGGAGCAGATCCAGGCGATCCGCATCCGTCAGGACCCGTTCAGCCCCGACAGCATGGGCGCCGGTCGTCCGCGCGTGGAGATCATCACCAAGCCGGGGCTGAACGACTGGCGGCACCATGTGAACCTCGGAGTGCGCGACCAGTCGATCGACGCGCGGCAGCCGTTCGCCCCCGAGCGCGGCCAGGGGCAGACGCGGCAGGCGACCTGGAGCTTCAGCGGCCCGCTCGTCAGGGGCCGCTCCTCGGTCGCCGGCCGTCTCTCGCTGCGCGACTCGTACGACGCCGAGTCGATCATCGCGACGATGCCCACGGGCAGCGTCCGTGACGTCGTCAGCGCCGAGCGCGGACGGGTGTTCGGCGAGCTGCGCGTCGAGCACGCGCTCAACGACACGCACACGCTGCGCATGGAGTACCAGCGGCGCGAGTTCACGGGCGACAACCTGGGCGTCGGCGAGTTCAGCCTGCGCGAGCGCGCCTTCTCTGACGACCGCACTGTCGACGTCGTCCGCGTCTCGGAGACGGGCACCTTCGGGCGGTCGTTCTTCAACGAGTTCCGCCTGGAGTACGTCGGCGACACGCAGCAGGTGCGGTCGATCAGCGACGCCGTGGCCATCAACGTGCAGAACGCGTTCACGTCGGGCGGCGCGCAGCGTCGCGGCGGCGTGCGGGGCCGCGAGATCGAGGTCGCCAACAGCCTCGAGTTCGTCCCGGCGGAGGGGCACAACGCCCGCCTCGGCTTCGAGGGCGAGTGGGGTCGCTCACGCCGCGATCGCTTCGACAACTACACGGGGACGTTCACGTTCGCCAGCCTCGAGGACTACGTGGCGGGCCGGCCCCGCCAGTTCGTCCAGAGGACGGGCGATCCGCTGGTCGAGTACTCGCGCTACGAGTTCAGCTGGTGGGCGCACGACGACTGGCAGGTGCACGAGGACGTGCGGCTCGGGCTGGGCCTGCGCCACGACTTCCAGGGCTACGTCGACGGCAAGCTGAACTTCGCGCCGCGCGCGAGCGTCGCCTGGACGCCCACCGAGGACCAGCGGACGTCGATCAACGCCGGCATCGGCGTCTTCAACGAGTGGGTGGGCACCGACATCTACGAGCAGACCCTCCAGCTCGACGGCACGCGCCAGCGCGACATCATCGTGCCCGATCCGTCGTTCCCGGATCCGTTCGCCGGGGGGGCCGAGGCCGAGATGCCCGCGCCGTCCATCGTGCGCTTCGGCGACGATATCGTGCTCCAGCACTCCGCGCGCACGTCGGTGGGCATCGAGCAGCGGCTCACCGAGGGGCTGCGTGTCCGCTTCAACGTCTTCCGGCAGCAGACCGACGATCGCCTCCGCGCCATCAACGCCAATGCCCCGGTGAACGGCGTCGTGCCGAATCCCGACTACGCGCGGATCACACAGATCGAATCGACGGGCGAACGGCAGGCGACGGGCTTCGATGCCAGCCTCCGCGCCAACCGCAACGACGGCCGGTCGTCGGGCTTCGTGCGCTATCGCTATGCCCGCACCTACGACGATGGCGACGGTGCCCTGAGCCTGCCTGCCGACAGTCACGACCCCGACGCGGAGTGGGGGCCCTCGTCGTGGGACATCCGGCACCGCATCTACGGGTTCCTCCGCACGGACCTGCCCTACGGCATCCGCGCCAGCGTCTCGGGCAGCCTGATGTCCGGCGCGCCCTACACCATCCGCACGGGGTTCGACGACAACGGCGACACGGTCTTCAACGACAGGCCCGAGGGCGTCGGCCGGAACACCGAGCGCGGCACGTGGCGCCGCAACGTGGACCTGCGCCTCGGCTGGAGGCCGTCCTTCCTGGCGCTTGCCGGCGGCGACAGCGGCCCGGGCCGAGGGGGACCTGACGCCGCGCAGCGCGGGCCCGGGCAGGGCGCCGCACGCTTCAAGGGCGCCGAGCTCTACGCCAACGTGTCGAACCTGTTCAACGAGGTGAACTACACGCGGTTCTCCGGCGTGCTGACCTCGCCGTTGTTCGGCATGCCCACGGCCGCGGCACCCGCCCGCCAGTTCGAGTTCGGTACCCGCGTCTTCTTCTGATCTGGACGGCCGCCACGTCTCGGAGGACGATAGGGCCTCATGAGACGCGTTCGATATGCGGTGGCGGCCAGCCTCGACGGCTACATCGCCGCGCCCGACGGCGGGTTCGACTGGATCGTCATGGATCCGGAGATCGACTTCCAGGCGATGTACAACGCGGCGAGCGGCCTGCTCATGGGCCGCGCGTCCTACGAGGTCAGCGTTGCGATGGGCGGCACCGGCGGGCCGTCGCTGCCGACCTGGGTGTACTCGCGCACGCTGCCGGAGGGCGAGCGCGACGGCGTGACCGTCGTGCGCGACGCCATCCCCCATATCCGCGCGCTGAAGGAAGTCGACGGCAAGCCCCTCTGGCTGTGGGGCGGCGGGCAGCTGTTTCGCGACGTCGCCGCCGCCCGCCTCGTCGACGAGGTGGAGGTCGCGATCATCCCCGTGCTGCTGGGCGGCGGCCTCCCGCTCCTCGCCACCCCGGGCCCGAGACTCACCCTCGCGCTGCGCGACCAGCGGACGTACGAGACGTCCGGAATCGTCGTTCTCCGCTACGATGTGGTGCCGAGACCATCATGAGACAATCGCTGCCCACGGTTCCTCGTCTGTCACGTCGTACGTTCGTGCACCGCACCGCGCTTGTCGCGGGCGCGCTTTCGGTGCCGTCGCTCATCACGGGGTGCGGCCGTCAGGAGGCGCCCTCGGAGACGCCGGCGTCCAGCGCTGACGCTGACGCGCGACTCAGGCTCGTCACCCTCGACCCCGGGCATTTCCACGCCGCCCTCGTGCAGAAGTCCATGTACCCGGGCGTCAGTCCCGTGGTGCGCGTGTACGCCCCGGAAGGCGACGAGCTGCGGCAGCACCTCGCGCGCGTCGAGGCCTACAACTCGCGGCCCGACGACCCGACCCACTGGGAGCTCGAGGTGTACACGGGTCCGGATTTCCTCGACCGGATGATCGCGGATCGCGCCGGCGACGTCGTCGTGATCGCCGGCAACAACGCGCGCAAGACCGAGTACATCGTGCGGGCGATCGAGGCCGGCTTCCACGTCCTCGCCGACAAGCCGATGGTGCGGACGCCGGCCGATCTCGAGCGCCTCGAACAGGCGTTCAGGACCGCGGCCGAGCGTGATGTGCTGCTGTACGACATCATGACGGAGCGCTTCGAGATCACCAACGAACTGCAGCGCGTCCTGTCGCACATGCCGGACCTGTTCGGCGACCTCCAGCCGGGCTCGCCGGGCGCGCCGTCGATCACCAAGGAGAGCGTCCACCACTTCGCGAAGGTCGTCTCCGGCGTGCCGCTCGTCAGGCCGACGTGGTTCTTCGACGTCGAGCAGCAGGGCGAGGGCATCATCGACGTGACGACGCACCTCGTCGACCTGATCCAGCTGAGCGCGTACCCGGAGGAGGCGCTCTCGCCGTCCGACGTGGAGGTGCTGACGGCACGGCGCTGGGCCACGCCCATCGCACCGGCCCAGTTCCAGCAGGTGACCGGCGCGACGAGCTTCCCCGACTTCCTCCAGCCGCACGTGCACGACGGGACGCTGCACGTGTACTCGAATGGCGAGTTCACCTACCGGCTGCGCGATGTGCACGCGCGCGTGTCGGTGACGTGGAATTTCGAGGCGCCCCCGGGCACCGGCGACACGCACTTCTCCGAGATGCTGGGCACGCGCGCCAGGCTCGTGATCCGCCAGGGCGAGGAGGAAGGGTTCGCGCCGGTGCTCTACGTGGAGCGGGTGCCGTCGGTCGGCGCGGGCGACTTCGATACGGCCGTGAAGGCCGCCTTCGACCAGTTGCAGGAGCGCTACCCGGGCGTCGCCGTGAGCGGCGACGGCGACAGGCGCACCGTGACGATTCCCGAAAGGTATGCCGTGGGCCACGAGGCGCACTTCGCGCAGGTCACGGAGAACTTCCTGACGTATGTCAAGGAACGCGCCCTCCCGGCGTGGGAAGTGCCGTACATGCTCACGAAGTACGCCACGTTGATGCAGGCGTACGAGAAGAGCCGGTAGCGGCTGATGACAACGAGGAGCCGGTCGCCACGGCGGCGTCCGGCTGCTCGCCGATGACGAGCAACCGGGCCCCGGGTCGCAGGCCGTCCGGGACGGCCATCGCGATCAGTGCGCCGCGGCGCCGCGATCGCGCAGGTCGCGCACACGGTCGTGCGCGTGGCGCACCTGCAGCGCCTGCTGCTGGACAGTGGTGAGTGCTCCCGGCGGCAGCGGCTGCTTCAGGGCGCTCTCGTAGGCGGCCTTCGCGGCGTCCTCACCACGCTCGGCCTCGGCCACGATCGCGTGGTCGTCCTGGCTGGTCACCATCGCCTTGAGGTTCAGCCAGCCGCGATGCAGCGAGCCGCTCATGCTGCCGTCCTGCTCGGGGTCGCCGCCGAGCCGCCGCACTTCATCCTGCAGCTCGCGGGCAAATGCCGAGCGCTGCTGGGCATACTCGAGGAACGTCGACTTGATTGTTGCGCTCTGAAGCGCGTCGGCGGCCGTCCTGAAGCCAATCTCGCCGTCCTTGCAGGTCTCGATGAGGCTGTTGAGGACGGAAATCGCGTTGTCGTTCTGCATCGGTGATGGACCCTCCTGCTGCCGTCAAGGTGCAAGGCGGGTACCAACGCGGCGGCGCCGTTCCGTCAGCGCGCGATCGCGACCACGCGCGCCGCCGGGTCGGCCCGATGCAAACGTGGGGGACGCGGCGGGTCAGCGTGGGACATCATGCGCGCTGTCGTCGATGGACGACCTCCATGGCCGACACGCACACGCCGACCCATGCCGCCCCCGCGGCGAGGCCGGCGATGACGTCGCTCGCGAAGTGCACGCCAAGGTACAGCCGGCTGAACGCCATGACGACGCTCCACGCGAGCGCCACGGCAAGCACGGGCACGGCCCGCCGCCACGACCGCCTGTCGCGCAGCACGAGGTAGCTCGCCACGCCGCAGGCGATGAACGTGCCCATCGCGTGGCCACTCGGGAAGCTCCAGCTCGACTCGGCCAGCCACGGATCGGCGAGTCCAGGCCGCGCGCGCGCGAATGCCTCCTTGAGCGCGACGTTGATGAGCGCCCCGCCGGCCTGGGCGCCGAGCCATCCGACGGCCAGCACGACGGTGCGGTTGGCCAGCAGCACTGCCGCGACCACGAGCGTGACCGTCGTCAGGACGGACGTGGACCCCAGCCACGAGATCGCGGCAAAGACGCGTTGCCCCCTCGGCGTCGTCTGCTCGTGCAGTTCCGCGGCGAATGCCTCGTCGAAGGCCGCCACCACGCTGTCGTCGCCGAACGTCTGGTGCGCGACGCTCGCAAACGCCAGGACGCTCAGGAGGACGCCGAAGCCGACGGCGAGGTGCGCCGACACGTAGGCGCCGGGCACCATGTCGGCGGAGCGGGCCAGGAGCGCGCCGACCACGGGCAGCCGGCGCCCGAGCGCCCCGAGGGCCGAGGCGGTCGCGCGTATCGGCGCCCGCCGGCGCGCGACGGCCTCGACCACCGCCACCAGCGCGGCAACGCCGGCGGTGAGCACGACGATGGCGACGGCGAGCAGGACGATCGCGTGAGAGGCCAGGACGCGTGCGAGGGGTACCACGTCGAGTTCGTCCATCGCTCGGCAGTCGGTCGGCAGGTGCGGGTGCCAGCCGATTCTAGATCGCCGCCCTGGCGGTACCTGTTGACGTGCCGCGTCGCCGCCCCGTACCGTCGCACGCATGCGCAACCGCCTCCTCCCCGTCCTCGTGCCTGCCGTCCTTGTCGTCCTCGCTGGCGTCGCACCGGCCCAGACCGGCGCCGACGCGGCACCCGCCACCGACCCGCGGGCGTACATCGACGGCACCGGGCCCGGATGGCGCACGCTCGGGCCTGACGACTTCGCGCCTGTGAACGGCTATCCGGACACGTGGACGTGGAAGGGAGACGTGCTGGTCTCGACGGGCGTGCCGATTGGCGTCATGCGGACGCGCGACATCTTCGTCAACTTCGAGCTCGTCGTGGAGTGGCGGCACCTGCAGCCGGCGGGCAACTCCGGCGTCTTCGCATGGGTGCCGATGAAGGCGCTCGAGAACCTGCCGCCCGGCCGCCTGCCGCGCTGGGGTGTCGAGGTGCAGATGCTCGACCACGGCTATCGCGAGTGGTACCGGCAGGAAAGCGGCGGCAAGCCCGACGGGTGGTTCACGACCCACGGCGACATCTTCGCCGTCGGCAACACGAAGCTCGAGCCGTTCCCGCCCCTGTCGCCGGACGGGTCGCGCAGCTTTCCGCGCGCCGAGCGCAGCCGCGGCGCCGGCGAGTGGAACCACTACTACGTGCGCGGCATCAACGGGGAGATTCGCCTGTGGGTGAACGGCGAAGAGGTGTCAGGCGGCCGCAACGCCGACCCGCGCGCCGGATTCCTCTGCCTGGAGGCCGAGGGCGCTCCCATCGAGTTCCGGAACATCCGCGTTCGCGAGCTGCCGTAGACGGCGGACGCGGACCGCGCACCGCTGACCGCTTACCGCGGACCGCTTTGCCGTTGCGGGCCGTCCACCGACCCGCGATGCTCGGTCAGCCGCTGGACCAGCGCCTCGACGGCAGGCTCGCGCATGCCGCTCGCCCGCGTCGCCAGCACGAGATGGCGCGTCGCCAGCGTGCGTCCGCGCGAGAGGCCGCGCGGTCCGGCCTCCGCCTGCGGTGAGGGCAGCACGGTCCATCCCGTGCCGAACCGCACCATCTCGCGCAGCACCTCCGGCTGGTGGCTCTCCGCGACGATGTCGATGGGCGCGCCGAGGCGTCGCAGCTCGGAGACGACCACGTGGCGCGTGTGCGAGCCCGCAGGGTAGAGCACCCACGGACCCCAGGTCGACGGCGGGCCGATCCGCCTCCCCGGCGGGGCGTACACCGCCATCCGCTCCGTGCGCACGCGACGCATCGCGACGCCCGGCAGCTCGCGAGGCGGCGCCACGCAGACGGCGACGTCCAGCTGTCCGCCGACGAGCAGCTTGAGCAACGCACCGGACGGGGCGACGCGCACCAGGAGCTCCACGTCCGGATGGTCTGCGCGGAACGCCTGCACGGCGTCGGGGAAGTGCACGACGGCCGCGGCGTCGATCATCCCGAGGCGGACACGTCCCGCCGCTCCGCGCCGAAGCCTGTCGGCCCACCGTGTGAGGTCGGCCGTGAGGCCGAGCACCTGCCGCGCGTGCGCCACGACGGTCGCGGCCGCGGGCAGCAGCTGGCGAGGCCGGCTCTCCCGGTCGAACAGCGCGACGCCGAGGCGCCGCTCGAGCTCGGCGAGCCCCTGCGAGAGCGCCGACGGCGTGACGCCGACGGCCGCGGCCGCCTGCGCCCACGTGCCGGCCTCGTCAACTGCCACCAGGTACTCGAGCTGCCGGATCGAGAGGTCGGGAAGCATGTCTGCACTTTACTTCAGGAATGCTTCATCAACGTGGCAACAAGTGAATGAGGGCTTATGGTGTCGTCCCATGAACGCAGCGCTCACGCCTCCGTCCCCATCGTCCTCCGCCGATCGCCGCCGCGCCCCCGGCCGGCTCGGCATCCTCCTGCCAGGCATGGGGGCCGTCGCCTCGACGTTCGTCGCCGGCGTGCTCGCCGCGCGCAAGGGCCTGACGCCGCCCATCGGGTCGATCACCCAGATGGCGCGCGTTGACGTTCCCGACGGTATCGGCGGCACGCGCCAGGTACCCGTTGCCGACCTGGTGCCGCTTGCGGCGCTCGACGACCTCGTGTTCGGCGGGTGGGACCCCATCACGTCGAACCTGCTCGAAGCCGCGCGCACCGCACGTGTCCTTGACGCCGAGCACCTTGCGCCCATCGCCGACGAACTCGAGGCGATCGTCGCCATGGACGCCGTCTTCGATCGCCGCTGGGTGTCACGTCTCGAGGGCACGCGGGTGAAGCCCCAGGCCGGCAAATGGGCGCAGGCGCAGGCCCTCATCGACGACATCACGCAGTTCAAGGCACGCCACGCATGCGACAGGCTCGTGACGGTGTGGTGCGGGTCGACCGAGGCCTTCCAGGAGCCGTCGGCCGTGCACGCGTCGGCCGCTGCCTTCGAGCAGGGGCTGCGCGACGACGACCCGAACATCGCCCCCAGCCAGATCTACGCGTGGGCGGCCATCCAGTGCGGCGTGCCGTTTGCCAACGGCGCCCCGAACCTGACGGTGGACCTGCCGTGCATGGTCGAAGAGGCCACGCGGCGCGGC
>CAYSHC010000029.1:0-42407 GCA_964430855.1 uncultured Vicinamibacteraceae bacterium | reverse complement strand
GGCCCGACGACGAGGGCACGGGCAGGACCATCGCGTCGAGGGGCACCGGACGCCCATCGCGATGCCGGCCTTCGATCTCGCAGTGGCGCCGCAGCGCGAACGCGAGCCTCGGACCGTGGAAGCGATCGGCCAGCGCCGTCAGGAACGACTCGTGCCACGCCGGCGCGAGCGCCAGCTCGTGAAAGGGATGCCCCAGCGCCTCGCTGCGCGGGACGCCGAAGAGCGTCACGGCCTGCGCGTTCCACTCGCACACGCGTCCGTGCTCGTCAAACGACGCGATGGCGTCCGGTGACTGCTCGAGGATGAGGCGCAACCGCTCCTCAGAGGCCGCGAGCGCCTGCTCGGTGCGGCGCCGCTGGCGACGGCCCATCGCCTCGCGCAGCTCGCGCTCGACCACGGGGACGAGCCGCGCCAGGTTCTGCTTCATCAGGTAGTCATTGGCGCCGGCGCGCATCGCGGCGACCGCCGTCTCGTCGCTGACCGCCCCGGAGACGAGCAGGCACGGCAGGTCGAGGTCGTGATGGCGCACGATCTCGACGACGTCCAGCCCGTTGCATCCGGGCATCGACTGATCGACGATCACGAGGTCCCACGTGCCGCCGCGCAGCGCGCCCCGGGCCCCTTCCTCGTCCTGCACACGCAGCATGTGCGGCCGGAAGCCGCCACGCTCGAGCGTCCGCTGAAGCAGCCACGCGTCGTCGGCGCAGTCCTCGACGAGCAGCAGGCGGAGTGGCCGGGTCGCGGCAGGCTGCACGGGGCGCCCGCTGCTCCCGCCAGACGTCGCGACCGAAGCCAGCGTGCGCGGCCCGGGCTGGGATGGCAGCAACCTCATCGCGCAGGCTCCGGACCGAGCGTGAAGAAGAACGTGGCGCCCGTGCCGGGCCTGGCGCTCGCCCAGATGCGTCCGCCATGGCGCTCGACGATACGCCGCGTGGACGCGAGGCCGACCCCGGTGCCCGCGAACTCGGCATCGGCATGGAGGCGCTGGAACGGCACGAACAGGCGGCTGGCGTGGCTCATGTCGAAGCCGACGCCGTTGTCGGCCACGCGGAACACGCGCGCCGCAGGGCCGTCCACGGCCGTCAGCACGATGCGGGCGTCGGCCGTCCGTCCCGTGAACTTCCAGGCGTTGCCCAGCAGGTTCTCGAGGACGACGCCAAGCAGGGCCGGGTCGCCCGTCGCGTGGAGTCCCGGCGTGATGTCGACGATGACCTCCCGGTGGGGCTCGGTCCGCCGCAGGTCGTCCACGATGCGGTGTGCCAGCGCCGACAGGTCGACACGCTCCCGGCGCACGCCCGAGCGTCCGAGATGCGAGAGCCGCAGCAGCGCCTCGACGCGTTCGTCGAGCGTGCTCACCGATGCGAGGATGCGCGCCACGTAGCGGCGCCCATCGGGGGGCAGGAGCTCGCCGCAGTCTTCGAGCAGGGCAGCCGCGTATCCGTGGATGGCGCGGATGGGCGCACGCAGGTCGTGCGAGACCGCCTGGCTGAAGGCGTCGAGGGCGTGCTCTGCTCTCGTCGAGGCCATTCGGGCGCGCCGCGCCGCTTCGAGAGCGGCATCCAGCTGCGCCAGGTGCTGCGACACCTCAGACGTCGAGGGTCGCGAGGGAGGGAGGGACGTCGCCATGGGTTCCGAGGCACCTCATCGGTAGCCGCCCAATGTTTCGGTCCCGTCCCCGGGAAACTACAGGGCCCGCTCGAGCACGGGCCGGCCCGCCTCGACGACGAACGTGCGCCGCGTCTCGACCGGGGCTCCCGGCCGCGAGACGTACGGCACCACGCGGAACGAGGTCTGCCACATGTCGGCGGCGGCATCGCAGACCAGGTACCCGCGCCGGTTGTTGCTGTACACGACGTTCGGGTTGCGGACCAGCAGCTCGTCGTAGAACGGCGTCGACTCCTGGCCGTCGCCGCCGCTCGTGACCGAGGTGGCCACGAACTCGACGCCCACGGGGCGGCCGTCGGCGTCCGGGCCTGCGGGCAGGTTGGCCGCGTAGTTGTTGTGGACGTCGCCCGTCAGCACGACGAGGTTGCGCGGGCGATCGGTGAAGGTCTCCACGACCCGCTGGCGCGCCGCCACGTAGCCGTTCCAGCTGTCGAGGGGCGTCGCGAGCCCCTCGGGCCGCGGGTAGAGCAGCTCGCTGAAGAACACCTGCTGGCCGAGCACGTCCCAGCGCGCCTCCGACCGCCGGGCCTGCTCGCGCAGCCACGCCTCCTGCGCGGGGCCGAGCATCGTCCGCTCCGGCAGGAAGCGGTCGGCGCACTCCACCTTGTTGCCGTCGCCGCAGGCCTGGTCGTCGCGATACTGCCGCGTGTCGAGCATGTAGAGATTGGCGAGGCGCCCCCAGGGCAGCGTGCGGTACAGCCTGATGCCGTCGGGACCTGGCCTCGACCGCCGGCGCAGCGGCATCATCTCGTAATAGGCCTGGAACGCGGCGGCGCGGCGGGCGCGGAACTGCTCGGGCGTCTGCGCATCCTCCGGGACGAGGCCCGCCCAGTTGTTGTCCACCTCGTGGTCGTCGAACACGACGGCGAACGGCGCGACGGCATGCAGCGCCTGGAGGTCAGGGTCTGTCTTGTAAAGCGCGTGCCGCCGCCGGTAGTCCGCCAGCGTCGTGAGCTCGCCGCCGACGACCTGCCGCGGCCTGTCGGTGCGCACGCCGTATTCGTAGAGGTAGTCGCCAAGGTGCAGCACCAGGTCCGGACGTTCCGCGGCCAGGTGCCGGTAGGCGGTGAAATAGCCGTCCTCGTAGCGCGCGCACGACACGACGCCGAACCGCGCCCGGTCGAGTGCCGCGGGCGCCGGCGCCGTGCGCGTCAGCGCGACGACCGACTGGTGGCCCATGGCGCGGAAGCGGTACCAGTACGGCCGCCCCGGCTCCAGGCCGTCCACCTCGACGTGGACCGCGTGCGCCTCCTCCGGGCGCGCAGACGTGGTCCCGCGGCGCACCACCGAGGCGAAGCGGTCGTCACGGGCGATCTCCCAGTGCACCTCCACGGCGCGCGACGGCATGCCCCCGAGGCCGTCCTCGACGAGCGGGTCGGGTGCGAGCCGCGTCCACAGCACGACGCCGTCGTGCGTGGGGTCGCCTGACGCCACGCCCAGCGTGAACGGGTCGGGCCCGGTCACGTCACGGATGGCGAGCGCGGGCGCGGCGCCGAGCAGCGAGGCGCCCCCTGCCGCCAGGCCCGTGGCGAGGAAGCGGCGCCGCGAGACGGCTGGCAGCGCCGGAGGTTGCAGGCGGCTCACACCGGAGGATGGACGTCGCGACATGCGGCGCATCCTAGCAGGACTGTGCGACACGCGTGCAACGCCCCGGCACAACCCGGTGGCCTACAATGCCCCCGTGACCGTCTGGCGGCGCCCCTTCCAGCTGTTGCCCACCTTCGCGGAACGTCCCTGGGGGGTTCACGATCTCGGGCCGCTGCTGGTCAACCCCACGCCGACGGCACGGATCGGCGAAGCCTGGTTCACCGCGCCCGACAACCCCACGAGCGTCGGCACGCCGTTTGGCGCACTGACCGACGCCGAAGCCGTGGCACTGCTCGGCGACGGTGTCGGCCCGGAGTGCCCGCTGCTCGTCAAACTGCTCTTCACGTCCGAGCGCCTGTCGGTGCAGGTGCATCCCGACGACGACTATGCCGGCAGGACGCACGGCGCGGGCGCGCGCGGCAAGACCGAGGCGTGGCACGTCGTTGCCGCCACGCCCGAGGCCACGATTGGCCTCGGCACGACGGCGGCGCTCACGCGGGAGCAGGCCGCGGAAGCGGCCCGCACCGGCACGCTGGCCGATCTCGTCGACTGGCGGCCAGTACGCGCCGGCGATACGTACCTGGTGCCTGCCGGCACGGTGCACGCCCTCGGCCCGGGCCTCACCATCGTGGAGGTGCAGCAGCAGTCGGACCTCACCTACCGCCTCTACGACTACGGCCGCGGGCGCGACCTGCACCTCGAGGACGGCCTGGCCGTCGCGCGGCTCGAGCCGTACACGCTCGGCGCCGCTGCGCACGAGGTCGTGGCGCCGGGCCGCGACGTGCTCACGCGATGCCGGTACTTCACGATGGAGCGGTGGCGCGTGGGCAGGCCGCTGTCGTTCAGGCCTTCGGCCTTCCCCTTCCACGTGGTCGTCGTGCTCGACGGCAGCGGATACCTCGCGGGCCAGGCGTTCACGGCCGGTGAGGTGTGGTTCGTGCCGGCACGCGCCGACGCGTTCACCGTCGAGGGCCGCGATGCGACGCTGCTCGTGACCTACCCGTCGGACACGCTGTCGCCCTCGTTCCGGCACCAGGCGTGAGCGGCCGCGGGTCGCGTCAGGCCAGGAACAGCCTGTACGCCTCGTCGTCTTCCTGGTGCAGCACGTAGCGGTAGCCCAGCTCGTCGAGCCGCGCGACGAACGCGTCCATGTCGACGGGCGGCACCTCGAACCCCGCCAGCACGCGCCCCACGTCGGAGCCGTGGTTGCGGTAGTGGAACAGGCTGATGTTCCAGCGGCCGCCGAGCGTGTCGAGGAACTGGAGCAGCGCGCCCGGGCGCTCGGGAAACTCGAACTGCACGAGCCGCTCGTCGCGCACGTCCGCTGACCGCCCGCCCACCATGTAGCGGAGGTGCAGCTTGGCCATCTCGCTGCCCGACAGGTCCATCACCTCGTAGCCTGCCGCGCGGAGCTTCGCGAACGCGCCCTCGGTATCGGCACGGGAGCGCGTCGCGATGCCGACGAAGATGTGCGCGGCGTCGCGGGTGCTGAGGCGGTAGTTGAACTCGGTCACGACGCGCCGCCCGAGCGCCGTGCAGAAGTCGCGGAAGGCCCCGGGGCGCTCGGGGATCGTCACGGCGAAGAGCGCCTCGCGCGCCTCGCCGATCTCGGCGCGCTCGACGACGAAGCGCAGCCTGTCGAAGTTCATGTTCGCGCCGCTCAGCACGGCGACGAGGCGCATGTCGGCCGTCGCGTGCCGCTCGGCCCAGGCCTTGAGGCCGGCGACGGCAAGCGCGCCTGCCGGCTCCATGATCGTCCGCGTGTCGTCGAAGACGTCCTTGATGGCCGCGCAGATCGCGTCGTTGTCCACGAGCACCACGTCGTCGACGGTCGCCTTCGCGATGGCGAAGGTCAGCTCGCCGACCTCGCGCACGGCGACGCCGTCGGCAAACAGCCCCACGTCGTCGAGCGTCACGCGGCGGCCGGCCTGAAGCGACAGCGCCAGGGCGTTGGCATCCACCGGCTCGACGCCGATGATGCGGACGTGCGGCATGATGGCCTTGACGTAGCCGGCGATGCCGGCGATGAGGCCGCCGCCCCCGACCGGCACGAAGATGGCCGTCAGCTCGCCGGGGCGCTGCCTCACGATCTCGTCGCCCACCGTGCCCTGCCCGGCGATGACGAGCGGGTCATCGAACGGGTGCACGAACGTCGCCCCGGTCGTCTCCGCGAGTCCCTTCGCGTGCGCGTACGCCTCGCCGTAGGAGTCGCCCCACAGCACGACCTCGCCGCCCAGGTTCCTGACGGCGTCCACCTTGATGTCGGGCGTCGTCTGCGGCATCACGATCGTCGCGCGCAGGCCGAGGCGACGGGCCGACAGCGCGACGCCCTGCGCGTGGTTGCCGGCGCTGGCCGCGATGACGCCGCGGTCGCGCTCCTCCTCGCTCAGCTGGGCGATGCGGTTGTACGCGCCGCGAATCTTGAAGCTGAAGATGGGCTGGAGGTCCTCACGCTTGAGGAGCACCTCGGCGCCGAGCCGCGCGGAGAGCCGAGGCGCGCGCTCGAGCGGCGTCTCGCTGGCCACGTCGTAGACGCGGCTGGTGAGGACCGCGCGCAGGAGGGCGTCGAGGGAGGGAGCCACGGGGGCGGAGGCAGTGTCGGACACGGTCGTTCACTTTAGCGCGGCGCGACGGCCGGGCGTGCACCGCTCAGGCGCCCAGCACGTCCCGCAGTTCCTCGATCGTCGAGACGAGGACATCCGGGCGGGCCTCGCGCAGGCGGTCGGCGTCGCTCACGCCCCACGTGACCGCGCAGGTCCGCAGGCCCGCAGCGCGTCCTGCCTCGACGTCGAGCCAGGAGTCGCCGACCATCCAGCGCACCGGCACGTCGAGCGCGCGCACCGCGTGCAGCACGACGTCCGGCGCGGGCTTGTGCGCGAAGCCGTCGGTGCCCTGCACGTGGTCGAGCAGCGGGTCGAGGCCCACCTTCGACGTCACCGTGCGCGCCATCCACGTCGTCTTCGTCGTCGCGACGGCACGGGGCACGCCCTGCGCGCCAAGGTCGCGCAGCAACTCGACCACGCCGGGGAACGGCCGTGTCGTCTCGGCGCACCGCTCGGCGTAGTCGGCGCGGTAGGAGGCGATCAGCTCGTCGATGTGCGAGGCGTCGACGTAGCGCGCATACATGTCGCGGAGGTCGAGCCCGATGAGCGGACGGACCTCGTCAACGGGAGGCGCGTCCACGCCGACGGTCGCAAGGCTGCGGCAGAACGCCGCGATGATGTCGGCAAACGAGTCGACGAGGGTGCCGTCAAGGTCGAAGACGATGCCGCACATCAGGACGGGGGATGGGGATGGGGCAAGGAGGCAGGAGGAAAGGCGGATGGAGGACAGGAGGCAGGGAGGCACGAGAACCGTCCCTCCCCTTTCCGCCCTCCTCCGATCGTGCCCGTCAGCTTTCCCAGGGCAGGCCGGCCCGGCCGAAGTGCCCGTAGTTGGTGGTCTGGCGGTAGATGGGGCGCAGCAGGTCCAGCGTGCGGATGATGGCACGCGGGCGCATGTCGAACGTCTTGCGGACGTACTCCTCGGCGGCCCGGTTGTCGCCCGTGCCGAAGGTCTCGACCAGCAGCGACGTCGGCTCGGCGACGCCGATGGCGTACGAGAACTGCACCTCGCAGCGGCCCGCAAGGCCGGCCTTCACCACCTCGCGCGCGACGTAGCGGCCGAAGTAGGCGGCGCTGCGGTCGACCTTCGACGGGTCCTTGCCGCTGAAGGCGCCACCGCCGTGGCGCGCCGCGCCGCCGTAGGTGTCGACGATGATCTTGCGGCCGGTGACGCCGGCATCGGCGGACGGCCCGCCGTGGGCGAAGCTGCCCGACGGGTTGACGAGGAACTTCTCCGGCGCGCACATGAGGTCGCCGAGCTCACGCGGAGCGAGCTCCTCGATCACGTACGAGCGGATCTCGTCCTGCGACTTGCCCTCGACGTGCTGCGTCGAGACGACGACGCGCTCGATGCTGACCGGGCGGCCGTCCTCGTAGCGCACCGACACCTGGCTCTTGCTGTCGGGGCGGATCCACCGGTAGGTGCCGCCCTTCCGCCGGTCGTCGGCGAGGCCGCGCGTGAGGCGGTGCGCCAGCAGGATCGGCAGCGGCATGAGCGCGTCGCTCTCGCTGCTCGCGTAGCCGAACATCAGCCCCTGGTCGCCGGCGCCCTGGTCGTCCTCGTTCGCCTTGTCGACGACGCTGGCGTTGATCTCCTTGGACTGCTCGGTGATCTTCGTGATCACCGTGACGCCGTCGGCGTTGAAGACCTCGTCGGGCCAGTCGTAGCCAATCTCGCGAATGGCCTGCCGTGCGACCTGCTCGTAGTCGACCTGCGCGCCGGTCTTGATCTCGCCCGCCAGCACGACCAGGTCTTCCTTCACGAGGGTCTCGAGAGCCACCTTGGAGGTGGGGTCCTGCGCAAGGCAGGCGTCGAGCACCGAATCCGAGATGTAGTCGGCCACCTTGTCGGGGTGACCCTCGGAGACGGACTCCGACGTGAGCACGAAACTGGACATACGAATGCTTCCTCGTTTGGTGAGTCGGGCCGGAGTGTTCGCACCGTGCCCGGCCGGTCACGGTCTCGCCTGGCGTCGATGCGTCAGCTGACGCGGCGCAGCACGCCTTCCTCATTGACCGCCGCCAGGAGCTCGTCCCGCCGGCGACGTGCCTCGATCAGGTCGTCGGTCTTGAGCGAATGCCGGATCCGCTCCTGACGCCAGCCGTCAATGATAACCGTATAGGCAATCCACCAGAAGCGGCCATTGCGCCAGAGGTGATGGTTCGGGCCCAGGCGCTGGAAGCGGCGGTCGTCCGGGCTGAGCGCCACCTGGAGGGTCGGGCGCGCGGGCCGCGGTCGGGGGGAGGAACCGGCGTTGTGGGAGTGGGTCTGCAACATGGTGTCTTCTCCTGTCACCTGCTCAAGTGAAGACACCCGGAAGCTGCGGGGGGTACCGCACGGACACTTTAGTTGTTCGTCACCGAACCGCATCGCCGCGAACGGGCCGGAAACCCGTCCGGGCTGGCACCTTGGGATGTCCGCCCCAGGTTGCCGGGCGCGCCATACGTGGCGGGCCGCTCCGGATGTCGGCGACGACTGTACTACAACATGCGGAGATACACAAGCGTGGATATTTGAGCCGCGTCACGGCGCCGGCAGCAGCGCTTCGAGCGCACGGTCGAGGCGCGGGCCGGTGACGTTCACGCCGACCAGCCTGCCGGACGCGTCGACCAGCAGGGAGTACGGGATGGCCTCGACACCGAACGCGCGCACCACGGGGCTGCTCCAGCCCCGGCCGTCGAAGACCTGCGGCCAGGGCACCTCATGCCGGCGGAGCCAGCCCGTCAGCTCCGCGCGCGACACCACGTCGAGGCTGATGCCCACGATCGCCAGCCGATCGCCGTAGTGCGCCTGTGCGCGCCGCAGCCGCGGCAGCTCGGCCAGGCACGGCGCGCACCAGGTGGCCCAGAAGTCGAGGACGACCACCCGTCCACGGAGGCCGCGCGCGGACACCTGGCGTCCGGACAGGTCCACGGCCTCGAAGTCGTCGATCGCGCGCTGGAGGGCCTCGCGCGCCGCGCGCCTCTCATGCCCCGCGCCGCCCCGCTGCACGTCCGTCGCGGCCGGATGCGCCGCGCGCGCTTCGGGCGGGCCCGCCGCGCAACGTCCGGGCTGGAGGGCCAGCGACAGCGCCACGCAGGCCAGCAGCGTGGCGGGCCGGCTCGTGCGTCCACGCCGCGGTGCCTCGGCCATGGCCTACAGCCCCACGCGCAGCGAGGCCGTCAGCGCACGGGGAAAGCGCGGACCGTACACGTAGTCGGAGTCGCGGCCGGGCCCGCTGTCCATGTCGCGCTGGTAGGCGTTGGTCAGGTTGCGCGCGCCGACCTGCAGCTCCACCGAGCGCCCGTCCACCACGCGCAGCCGTCGGCTGACGCTGACGTCGAGGGTGACAAACCGCGGCGACCCGTCGAGCCGATCCGCCGCGATGACGCCCTGGCGGTGCGGCACGAGCATCTTCCCCGTGTACCGCATGCCGACGAACAGCCGTGTCGCGGGCGTCGCTGACCACGTAAGCGAGAGGTTACCGTACACCTCCGGCGTCCGGAATGCCCGGCGGCTGCCGAAATCGGGATCGGCGACCGAGCGCGTGGCGCGCTGGACGACGAGGCCGCCCTGCGCGACGACGCGCTCGCCCATGCCCCACCCGAGGTTCACCTCCGAGCCGTACACGTGCGCGTTCCCGAGGTTGACCTTCAGGAATCCCAGCGCCTCCGTCGGCGCGGCCCTGTCGACGATGGTGAAGAACTGGTCGCGCAAGTGCGTCGAGAACGCGTTGACTTCCACGAGCGCCTGGCCTCCCCACACGAGCGGCTTCCACTCGGCGCCCGCGAGGACGTTGGTCGAGCGCTCCTCGCGCAGGTCGGGCGACTGCCGCACCTGGACGACGTGCCCGCCGACCGAGGTCAGGTGCAGGTCCTCGTCGAAGATCTCGGGCGCGCGGAAGCCTCGCGCCACCGACACGCGCACGTCGGTGTCGGTGCGCGGCGACCAGCGCACGGCCGCGCGCGGCGAGGCGATGGCCCGTCCGACGGCCGAGTGCCTGTCGACGCGCGTGCCGAGCAGCACCTGCGTGCGCGCGCCAATCGTCCAGTCGTCCTGGAGGTACATGCCCACCGACGTGTAGGCGACGTCCACGGCGCGCCCGTATGCAGGCTGCGCGTCCTCGAGCGCCTCGCGTGAGGCCATGAGGCCGGCCGTGAGGACATGGCGCGACAGGTAACGATTCGATTGCACGTCGACGACGGTCAGCCGGCTCGACGTATCCCCGAAGGCGTTGGGATCGCGGCCTGCGCCGTAGTAGCTGTCGCGGCGCGTGTCGGCCACCGAGAGGCTGCCGCGGTAGTCCCACCCCGGCGCCGCGGAGTGATACCACCCCAGGCTTCCGGCCACCCTCGTCGTCTCGAGCGCCTCGGCGATGTCGGCCTCCTGGGGCGGCTGCCGCAGCATGTTGCCGCCGCGGCGATCCTCGCGCAGCAGCGACAAATCGGCGGTCAGCTTGCCGCGCCCCTGGAGCGCGTAGCGGTTGAGCCGCAGGCCGCCGGCCTCGAGCTGGCGCCGCGCGACCTCCGTGAAGCCGTCGCCGTTGACGTCCACGGGACGGACGGCGTCGGCCTGCGCGAAGGCGGTGAGCGCGGTCTGCCTGTCACTGGCGGTCCAGTCGAGCGAGCCGTTCCCCCGGACGGCGGGCAGGCCCTGCATCGACTCCACGCGGAGCTCGGCGCCGGCGCGCGTCCGGGTCGCCTCCCGCGAGATGACGTTGATGACGCCGCCGACCGCGCCCGCGCCGTAGAGCGCCGACCCACCCCCCTTCACCACCTCGATGCGCTCGATCTGTCCGGCCGGGACCTGCTCGAGGCCGTAGACCGACGCGAGCGACGAGAACGTCGGCTGGCCGTCGAAGAGGATCTGCGTGTACGGTCCGTCGAGCCCAAGCAGCCGCACCTGCGAGAAGTTGCAGGTCTGGCAGTTGTTCTCGACGCGCACCCCCGTGGTGAACTCCATCGCGTCGGCGAGCGTGCGCGCCGAGCTGGCCTCGATGTCGGCGCGCCGCACCAGCTCCGTCCGCACGGGCACGCGATCCAGCCCCTGCCGCGTCCGCGTGGCCGTGACGACGGTTTCCTCCCGGAACCCGCCCGGGGCCAGGACCACGTCGGCGACGGTGGGCGCGCCCTCGCCCTCACCCACGACCACGTCAACCCGCGCCGGCGCGAACCCGCTCAGGACCACGTCAAGGCCATAGGTCCCCGGCCGCAGGCGCGGCAGGCAGTAGCGGCCCTCGGCGTCGGTCACGTCGCTGAGGCCCGTGGTGGACAGGCTCACGACGGCGCCGGGCACGGCCAGCCCCCCGGTGTCGGTGACGACGCCGGCAATGCCGCAGGCCGGCCGCTGCCCGGGTTGCGCCGAGACTGCGCCGCCACTCACGAGGAATGCGAGGACCACGGCGCGGCGCAGATGAATTGGCATGACCGTAATCATGATTTTGAGTCTTCAAAATATCTCGCGCCACCCTGCCCTGTCAACGGGCACCACGCGAGCCTTTGCCCCCCGGCCGGACCGGGGCGGGTGCGTCAGGGCGCCGCTTCGCTACAGTGACGGACATGTCCGACCCGCACGCGCTCGTCGTTGGCCTCCACGTCGTCCGGCCAGGGGTGTCCGTCCCGGCCTACCAGTCGCCCGGCGCCGCCGCCGTCGATCTCGCCGCCGCGGCGGATGTCACGGTGCCGCCGCACGCGCTCGTCGCGGTGCCCACCGGCCTCGTCTTTGCCGTCCCCGACGGCCACTTTCTCGCCATCGTCGCGCGCAGCAGCCTGCCGAAGCGCGGCCTCATGGTCGCCAACGGGCTCGGCGTGCTCGACAGCGACTACCGCGGGCCCGAGGACGAGGCGCGCGTGCTGCTGCTGAACTACACCGAGGCCCCCGTAGCGATTGCGGCGGGCGAGCGCATCGCCCAGGCCTTCGTCGTCGCAGTGCCGCGGGTGCGGTTCGAGCCCTTCACGCCGCAGGCAGGCACCTCGCGCGGGGGGTTCGGCTCGACCGGTCGCTGATCGCGCGACCAGGCATTGAAACTTTTCCCGCCGTGCGGGGTATGTCTCGTACATGCCCGTCGCCCGGCACGTCGAGCAGGTGCCAGACGTCGGCCTGTTCGAGGCATTCGTCCGCGAGTACCAGGACATGGTCTACGCCGTCGCCGTGCGTCTGCTGGGGAACCCCGCCGATGCCGAGGACGTGGCGCAGACGGTGTTCCTCCGGGCGTACGAGCGCTTCGACGACCTTGCCGGACGCCCGACGGTGCCCGGCTGGCTGAGGACCGTGACGACGCATCTCTGCCTGTCGCACCTGTCGCGCTACCGCTCCCGGTGGCAGCTGTTCAGCGAGGTGGCGTCCGACGACGACGGGCCGGCGTTCGACGTGGCGAGCCCCGAGGCCGGGCCCGTCGAAACGCTGCTCAGGGCCGACACGGCCGCGCGGCTGGAAGAGGCGGTCAGCGGCCTGCCCACGCACCAGCGGGTGCCGCTGGTGCTCTACCACTTCGAGGGGCGCTCGTACGAGGAGATCGCCGGGCTGCTCGGCGTGTCGCTGGGCAAGGTGAAGACCGACATCCATCGCGCCAGGCTCAAGCTCAGGAAGGTGCTGTCGTGAGCCAGCAGGACCCGCGCGAACTCGAACGCGAAATCGGACGGGCGCTCTCGGCGCTGCCGACGCCGCGCGCCCCGCTGACGCTCCTGCCGCGGGTGATGGCGGCAGCCGAGCGACTGGCCGCCGGCGAGGCCCCGGAGGCCGTGGCCTCGCACTGGTCACCGCTGGCCAGAGCCATCGTGGCCGCCGCCGCGGCCGCGGTCGTCGCGGCCGTGTTCTGGATGGGCGCCTTCGCCGAACCGCTCGCCATGCTGCTCCCGTCGACCGTCCAGGACGCGGGGCAGCAGGCCGGGCAGGCCGTGTCCACCGCAGGCGAGCTGCTGCGCGTGGCGTCGCTCGTCTGGCAGGCCGTTGTCGCGCCCATCGTCAAGGGACTCTTCGCCATCACGCTGATTCTCTGCGCCGCGTGCGCGCTGTGCGCCGCGGCCCTCAGCCGTCTCGCCCTCGGAGGGGCGCACCAGTCATGACCGTCACCCAGAGCAATCCCCGTGGCCCCGTCGGGCCGGCCATCGCGACGCGGTTCGGCTGGCGGCGTGTGGCTGTCATGGCGCTCGCGTGCGTGCTTGCCGCGTCCGCAGGCCTTGGCGCACGCCCGCAGTCGCCTGCCGATCCGCCGCCCGCCGCCGCAGCGGTGCCCACCACGCCGGCCACCCCGGCTTCGCCGGCACCGCCTGCGCCTGCGCCGGAGCCTCTTCCGGCCGCCCCGGACACGCCTGCCACGCCGGCGGCTCCAGCCGTCGAGGACGTCGTGCCCGGCAGCGAACCCGCCGACACGTCCGGGCGCGCCCGCTTCCGCTGCAGCGGACACTGGGACAACCCGGTCTTCAAGCTGGGCCAGGACCATCACGTCCGCGCCGGTGAATCGGCCGGCGATGCCGTCGTCGTCTTCGGGTCCATCGTGATCGACGGCGAGGTCTGCGGCGACGTCGTCACCGTGTTCGGCGACATCAACCTCGGGCCGGACGCCTACGTGCGCAATGCGGTGACGGCGGTGGCGGGAAGGGTGACCGTGGCCCGGGGCGCGGAGGTGGCCGGCGACCTCGTCGTCGTGGGCGGCACGATCGAGGCGCCCGAGTCGTTCCGGCCGGGGCGCGACCAGGTGCTCGTCGGCATCCCGCTCTTCCGCGAGAACGTCATGGGCTTCACGCCCTGGCTGACGCGCGGGCTGCTCTTCGGCCGGCTGATCGTGCCGAGCCTCGCGTGGAACTGGTACGTGGTGGGCATCACGCTGTTTGTCGTCCTGGTGCTGAACGCGCTGTTCCCACGCGCCACCGCGGCGACCACGGAGGTCATCCGCGAACGTCCGCTCAGCGTGTTCGCCGCCGGCGTGCTGGTGCTGCTGCTTGCCGGGCCCGCGCTGACGCTGCTCACCATCACCATCATCGGCGCGCTCGTCGTGCCCGTCGTCGTGCTGGCCATGTTTGCGGCATGGGTGATCGGGAGCATCGCGGTGGCCCGCTGGATCGGATCGAGCCTGATCGCCCAGGACGACCCGGCGGATCGCGCGGCCTCGACCCGGTCGCTGCTCGTCGGCTTCGCCGTCAAGGTCGTGGCCTACATGATTCCGGTGGTGGGCCTGACGGCCTGGGCGCTTGCGGGCGTGCTCGGCCTCGGCGCGGCGGCGACGGCCTTCATCGGGGCGTTCCGCGCCGAGAACCCGCGAGTGCCGCGGCCTCCCGTGCCGCCGGGTCCGGGCGGGCACAGCATCCCGCCGGCGCCGGCCGCTGACACGTCACCGACCTCTTACGCGTCACCTGTGGGTGGCTCCGCCGCGCCGCCGGCCGCCGGCGTCACGGGCGCGCCGGCCGGACCGCTCGGGGAAGGCGCCGGCCAGGTGCCCCCGCCGCTGCCCGCGCCCGATCCCGGCCGCGCGGGCGCCGATCTGCGCACGTTCCCTCGCGGGACGTTCCTCGAGCGCTTCGGGGCGTTCGTCCTGGACGTCCTCCTCGTATCCGTCACCAACGGCGCGCTGGACTTCGCCAACGGCGGGGGCGCGTTCTTCCTGCTGCTGCTCGCCTACCACGTCATCTTCTGGACCTGGAAGGGCACGACGCTCGGGGGCATCATCATGCAGCTGCGTCTCGTGAAGGTGGACGGGCGTCCGCTGGAGTTCAGCGACGCGCTCGTGCGGGGCCTGACGGCGATCTTCTCGCTCGGCGCCCTCGGCATCGGCTGCCTGTGGATCCTGAAGGACGAGCAGCGCCAGTCGTGGCACGACATCGTCGCGGGCACGCTGGTGGTGCGCGTGCCCCGCGGCTGGCCGCTGCCCTGACGACCGGGCGACGCCGGCGTCACTCCCGGCGGCAGCCGGCGTGCGGGCAGTCGCAGCGCGCCGCGTCGCGCGGCGCGTCGCGGCAGTGGTCGCTGCAGTACTCGTCAGCCGGGTCGACCGAGCATTGACACGGAGGGTGCGCGCACTTCTGCCGCGTGGCGGTCTCAGCCATGTGAGTGGCCTCCTGTCAGGCCATTATCCGCCCACAGATTGGCGATAGCCAGCGGTGACGGCACGCCACTATACTGCTCAGCCATGCGCAAGACCCTGCCAGTCCTCGTGCTCCTCACGCTGCTGACGCCGCTGGCGCTCGCAGGCCAGACCCGGGCGAAGAACGTGGTGCTGTTCCTCGCGGACGCCGGCGGCAGCTCGACAGTCGCCGCGGCCAGCCTGCACGGCTACGGCGAGCAGAACCGCCTGTTCATCAACTCGCTTCCGCACGTCGCGCTGTCGGACACGACGTCGGCGTCGCACTTCGTCACCGACTCGGCCGCCGGCATGACAGCCATCGTGACCGGGCGCCGGACGGTCAACGGCGTCATCTCGCAGTCGCCCGAGACGGTGGTGCGCGGCAAGCAGGACGGCGAGCCGCTCAAGACCATCCTCGAGTACGCCGAGGAACACGGCCTGTCGACGGGCGTGATCTCGAACGACTCGCTGACCGGCGCCACGCCCGCGTCCTGCTACGCGCACGCCAACGACCGCGGCAAGACCGCCGAGATCTTCAAGCAGGCGTTCACGCCTCGCTTCGGAGACGGCGTTGACGTGATGATCGGATCGGGACGACCGGGCATCACCAAGGCGCTCGCGGCGGAGGGCATCGAGCTCGAGGCGCTCGGCAAGGCGCACGGGCGGCCGATCCTGTCGTCGATGGACCAGATCCCCGCCGACGCGAAGCAGGTCATCGTGCTGCTCGAGCAGAGCGACTTCGACGTCGTGGCGGCGGTCGAGGCCGCGCACCGCATCCTTTCGAAGAACCCGAAGGGCTACTTCCTGATGGTCGAGGTCGACACGCACACGAACAACGTGCGGCGGGGCCTCGATCGGATGCTGATGATGGACCGGGCCATCAAGCGGACGTCGGAGCTCGCCGGCGACGACACGCTGCTGCTGTTCACCGCCGACCACTCGTTCGACCTCCAGCTGCGTGGCGGGAAGATCGGCGAACAGCTCCTCGAGGGCGTGGACGAGGCCCAGGAGCAGGCGCGCGTCGAGAAGCGGAGCGACGTCAGGACCGGCAACATCCGCATGGAGAACGGCCATGCCGGCGAGCCCGTCATCGCGGCAGCGAAGGGGCCCGGGGCGGACCGCGTGCGGGGGTTCATGAAGAACACCGACCTGTTCGACGTGATGATGCACGCCTTCGGCTGGCAGCGGTAGGGACGGCCCTCCGGGCCGTCCTTCAACGCTGACCGAACGCGCTTCACCGTAGGACGGCTCGGAGAGCCGTCCCTGCCCTATGCCGCGCCTTGCGTGTTCACGTACAGCGCGTACACCGACGTGCTCGCGCACATGAAGAGCCTGTTGCGGTGGCGTCCGCCGAAGCACAGGTTGGCGCAGCGCTCGGGCAGGTTGATGTGCCCGATGGCCTTCCCGAGCGGGTTGAACACGCGGACGCCGTCGAGGCCGTCCGCCCCCATCCCCCATCCGCACCAGAGGTTCCCGTCGACGTCCACGCGGAGGCCGTCCGGCGAGTCGCGGTTCTCGAGCATGATGAGCGCCTGGCCCTCGCCGACGCGGCCGTCGGCCGACACCGGATAGGCGCGGATGGCGCGCGGCGCCGGCCCGGCCGACACCACGTACAGCGTCCGTTCATCGGGAGAGAACGCCAGGCCGTTCGGCCTGTCGAGGTCGCCGATCGCCACCGACAGCTGCCCCGTCGACGGGTCCCACCGGTACACGTTGGTCGGCAGTTCCTGCTCGGCACGCTCGCCTTCGTAGTAGCCGAGGATGCCGTAGGGCGGATCGGTGAACCAGATCGACCCGTCCGAGCGGCACACGACGTCGTTCGGCGAGTTGAGCCGCTTGCCCTCGTAGCTGTCGGCGATGACGGTGATGCTGCCGTCGTACTCGGTGCGCGTCACGCGGCGCGTCAGGTGCTCGCAGGTGAGCAGGCGGCCCTGCCGGTCCCGTGTCAGGCCGTTCGAGTTGCTGGCAGGCTTCCTGAAGACGCTGACACGCCCGGTTGGCTCGTCCCACCGCATGATCCGGTCGTTCGGGACGTCGCTCCACAGCAGGTACCTGCCGTCGCCGAACCAGACCGGCCCCTCGGCCCACCGCATGCCGGTGGCGATACGCTCGATCTTTGCGAGCCCGACCCTGTAGGCGTTGAACGAGGGGTCGAGGGCCACGACGGCCGGATCCGGATAGCGCTGGCTTGGCTGCCACTGCTGGCCGGCGGCCCGGCGCCCGGCCGATACGAAGGGGGCGACGGCAGCGGCCGCCGCCACGAACTGACGACGCGAGATCGACACGGCGAACCTCCTCGAGACGAGACCGGGCGGCACACGTTACCGCCCGCAACGGAACAGGACATCACGTGAACGCCGCGCGGCCGTGCTCATGCCCCGCGCTCCCTCCCGCCGGCCTGACGCAGCGTCAGCCGCTGTCCTGCACGCAGCAGGGCGTACGGCTGCCCGACGGCCTCGCACGCGATGATGAACGCCGCGGGGGACGCCGTGTTGAAGGTGAACATCTCGTAGTGGCACGGCACGACCAGCCGGGCGCCGATCGCGTGCGCGAGACTGGCGGCTTCCGGGCCGTCCAGGTTGCCTGCCACGCGGCGCTCGGGGGCGCGGCCGTTGATGGGCAGCAGCGCGACGTCCACACGGTGCGCGCGCAGGAGGTCCACCATCCCGTCGTAGAGCACGGTGTCGCCCGCGTGATAGACGCGCCAGGGGCCCGCCTGCACGACCAGGCCGATGGTCTCCGGCGACAGCGCCTCGTGCGCTGCCGGCACCGACGTGATGACAAACGCGTCGACGCCGCGCGTCTCGCCTTCGGCCAGGCCGACGAGCGACTCGGGCTCGACGCCCAGCCGCGCCGCCGCGAACGCGCGGTTGGCCTCGGCCACCACGAGCTGCGCGGACCGGCTCGCCGACAGCAGCGGGAGCAGCGTGTCGGCGTCGAGGTGATCGGTGTGACGGTGGCTGGACGTCACGACGTCCACCATGTCGAGCCGCGCGGGGTCCACGACACGCGCCGTCATGCGCACGTGCGGCTTGTCCGTTGCGGCGTACTTGGCGGTCAGCGAGTCCGACAGGTACGGGTCGAACAGCAGGTGCCGGCCGCCGTACTGCATCAGGAACCCGCTCTGGCCCAGCCACCAGAGGTGCAGCGCGCCACGTTCGTCGTGCCGCGCGGCCTCCACGTCGGCCAGGAACGCCTCGTCGCGGGCGAGCGGCTCGATCATGCGCGCAACTCCTCGCGCACGCGGCGGACGCCCTCCACCATGTTGGCGAGCTTCTGCCGCGCGGCCCAGCGGGCGGTCTGGCTCAGGCCGCAGTCGGGCGCGAACACGAGCCGCTCCGCCGGCGCGTACCGCAGGCACAGCCGGACACGCTCGGCGATGACCTCGGGCGTCTCGATGAAGTAGCTCTTCACGTCGACGATGCCGACGGCCACGTCCATGTGCCTGGCGATGGCGCCAATCAGCTCGATCTCGGCGAACTCGCGGCTCGCCATCTCGACGTGCATCTCGTCGACCGTCAGGTCGAAGAACGCCGGGAACATCGGCGCGAGCCGCCGGTACCCGACGGCGCGTCCCCTGTAGTTGCCGAAACAGAGGTGCGTGCACACGCGCGTCCGGCCGACGACGCCTTCCACGGTGCGGTTGAAGATGTCGACGAAGCGCCGCGGGTCCTCCCGGTACGCGTAGCAGCTCATCGACGGCTCGTCGACGCATACCTCGCGGCAGCCCGCCTCGACGAGCGCCTCGAGCTCGCGGCGCACGATCGGCAACAGCGCCTCGGTGAGGGCCCAGCGGTCGGGGTACCTGTCGTTGGGGACGAGCCGGCCGCTCAGCGTGTACGGGCCCGGGACGCTCGCCTTGAGGGTGGGGCCGCCCGCGTCGGCGGCGGGCGGTGCGAGCCGCCGCAGCCGGGCGAACTCGTCGACCACGCCAAGCCCGCGCGGGGCACGGATCTCGCCGACGACGCGGTGGCGTCCCCGCTGGTCGTGCGCCGGCGGTCCGAAGCGCCGCGGCGGCGCCGACTCGAGGTCGATGCCCTCGAGGTGGCCGTAGAAGGAGAGGTTGAAGTCGAGCCGGGTCTGCTCACCGTCGGTGACCACGTCGAGCCCGGCGGCGAACTGGTCGTACAGCGCGGCGACGACGGCGTCGTCCTGCAGTTCCCGCCTGTCGGCCTCGCCGAACTCGTCGAGATGACGGCACGCCAGTTCGAGCCAGCCGGGCCACGGGTAGCTCCCGACGACGGAGGTGCGGAGCGGGTGTGAAACCATGCGACGGCCTGGATGACGGACGCCGAGATGCTATCGCATCCCGGCGGCACGTCACTCGCCGGCGCGGTTCACGGCAGGCTGCGGCAGGTCGATCGGCTCGCGATCGGGATGCCGCGTCTCGACGGTGGCGCCGCGGCGGAAGAGCCCGAACACCCAGTCGCGCGCGCTCGCCATCATGTCGTAGATGGTCGGGATGACCAGCAGCGTCAGCAGCGTGGACGTCACGAGCCCGCCGATCACCGCGCGGCCGAGGGGCGCCCGGAAGTCGGCGCCCTCCCCATGCCCGATCGCCACGGGCAGCATGCCCGCGATCAGCGCGAAACTGGTCATCAGGATCGGCCGCAGCCGGACGCGGCCGGCCTCGATGAGCGCAGACTTCCTGTCGGCGCCCTGCTCGATCGACCACTTGGCGAAGTCGATCAGCAGGATGGCGTTCTTCGCGACAAGACCCATGAGCAGCACGACGCCGATCAGGCTCATGAGGTTGAGCGTCGACCCGGTGACCAGCAGGGCCAGCATCACGCCGATGAGCGAGAGCGGCAGCGAGATCATGATCGCCAGCGGGTCGAGAAACGACCCGAACTGGAGCACCAGCACGAAGTACATCAGCATCACGGCCAGGCCAAGCGAGGCCAGCATGCGACCGAACACCTCCTGCTGGTCGGCCGTCTCGCCGCCCTGGGAGATGGCGTAGCCCGGCGGCAGCGGCACGCGCTGGAGGCGGCGCTCGATGTCGCCGACGACCTCGGTCAGCGACCGGCCCTGCGTGTTGGCCTCGATGTTGATCACGCGCTCCCGGTCGAAGTGGTCGATCCGCGCCGGGCCCATGCTGGTCGAGATGCGCGCCACCTGGCCGAGCGGCACGATGCTCACGCCGTTCGGGCCCTGCACGGGCAGCGGCAGGGTCGACAGGTCGCGGACCGACGCACGCGACTCGGGCGCGAGGCGGATGTACACGTCACGCGTCTCGTCGCTCGGATCGATCCAGTCGCCGACGTCGATCCCGGCAAAGGCCGGGCGCAGCGCCTGCGCGACCTCGCCCACGGTCAGCCCGAGCGCGCCCGCGAGGCCCCGGTCGATCTCGATGTCGATCTCGGGCTTGCGGCCCTTGGTGGACAGGCCCACATCCACCGCCCCCGGCACCTGCTGGACCTCCGCGCGGATCCGCTCGGCCAGCTCGGCGAGCGTGTTGGCGTCGGGCCCCGTCAGCTGGAGCTGAATCTGCTTGAAGTTGCCGAAGAAGTTGGTCGAGATCCACGCCTCGACGCCGGCGAGCCGCGACAGCCGGTCGCGCAGTTCGGCCGCCACGTCCTCCTGCTTGCGCGAGCGCTCGGCGCGCGGCGTCAGGCGGATGTAGACGTTGCCTTCGTCGACCGATTCGGTCTGCCCGCCGATCGTCGTGTACGTATAGGCGACCTCGGGCAGCTGCCGGGCAATCGCCGCGGCCTCCTCGGCCTTCAGCTTCGTGTACTCGATGTTCGACCCGGGCGGCGTCGTGATGACGACGCTGAACTCCGAGTTGTCGGCCACCGGGAAGAACCCGCCGCCGACGATGCCGAGCGCCGGCAGCGCCAGCGCACCGACAAACGACAGCAGCGTCAGCGTGATCATCGCGAGCCGGTGCCGCAGCGCCCAGCCGATGACCGCCTTGTAGTTGTCGGCCATCCGCTCGAACCACTGGTTGAAGCGATGCAGGCCGCGCGCGATGAACGACCGCTGCTCGATCGGCAGGTGCGGCTCCGGCCAGTACGCCGACAGCATCGGGTCGAGCGAGAACGAGACGAACAGCGACACGAGCACCGAGCAGACCATCGTCAGCGCGAACGGCGCGAACCACCGTTCGGCGATGCCGCCCATGAACGCGATCGGGACGAACACGACCACGATCGCCCAGGTCGTGGCGGCCACCGCCAGGCCGATCTCGGCTGTGCCCTCGCGGGCCGCCGTGTAGTGGTCCTTGCCCATCTCGACGTGCCGGACGATGTTCTCGCGCACGACGATGGCGTCGTCGATGATGATGCCGATGGCCAGCGTCAGTCCGAGCAGCGACATCGTCTCGAGCTTGAAGCCCATGACGAGCACGGCCATGAACGACGCCAGCACCGACACCGGCAGCGCCAGGCCGGTGATGACCGTCGAGCGCCACGAGTTCAGGAACAGGAACACAGTGAACACCGTGAGCACCGCGCCCTCGACGAGCGCCGACTTCACGCTGTTGACCGAGTTGGCCACGCGCGTGCCCGCGTCGCGCACCACCCGCAGCGTGACGCCGGGCGGCAGGCCCGCCTGGATGTCGGCGACCTTGGAGATGACGGCCTCGCTGACCGTCGTGGTGCTGGCGTTGGTGACCTTCTTGACGTCGATGCCGACGGCCACCTCGCCGTTGTAGGCGGCTGCCGTCCGCGGCTCCTCGGAGCCGTCCCTGACCGTGGCGACGTCGCCGAGCCTGACGATCCGGCCGTCCACCGAGCCGATCACGATCTGCGCGAACTGCTGCGGCGTGTCGAGCCGGCCGCGCAGCCGGATCGTGCGCTCGCTGAGGTCGGCCTGCAGGCGCCCGACCGGCACGGCGAGGTTCTGCGCCTGCACGGCCGCCACCACCTGCCCGACGCTGACGCCCGCGGTCTGCAGCGCCGACGGCTGGAGCTCGATGGTCAGCTCGCGCTCGACGCCGCCGACGACGTTGACCTCCGCGACGTCCTTGATGCCGCGGAACTGCCGCGTGATGCCCGGGTCGGCCAGCTGCGTCAGCTGCGCCGCGGTCAGGTTCGGCGACGAGAGCGTGAGCGAGACGATCGGGAAGTCGTTCGGGTTGAACTGCTTCAGGATCGGCTCTTCCATCTCCGGCGGCAGGTCGTTCCGGATCTCCGAGATCTTGTCGCGGATCTCCTGCGTGGCGACCTTCGGGTCCTTCTCGAAGATGAACTCGACGAGGATGAAGGCGAAGCTGTCGACCGACTGCGAGTTGATCCGGTCCACGCCGGCGATGCTCGCAATCGCGTCCTCGATACGCTCGACGACCTCGCGTTCCACCTGTGACGGCGATGCCCCGGGGTAGGCCACGGCCACCGTGATGAACGGCGGGTTCACCTCGGGAAACTCGTCGACCTCGAGGCGGAGCAGCGCGAACACGCCGAACACCACCAGCGACAGCATGACGACGATGGTGACGACGGGCTTGCGGATGGAGAAGTCGGAGATGAACACCTGATCGCTCCTCGGGGATCGGCGAGGTCAGCTGGAGGCCACCTGCGTGAGCTTCGCGCGCAGCGCCGCCGGCGACTGGTTGCGAATGGTCACGCGCGTGCCGGGCGTGATGCTCTGCGCCACGCCGCGCAGCACGATGTCGCCGGCTGCCAGGCCCTCGACGACCACCACCTGCTCGGTCTGCGGATCGCGCAGGCCGAGCGTCACGGGTACGCGATTCACCACGCCGTCCTCCACCTTCAGCACGGACGCGGCATTTTCTTCCTCGTGGATCACCGACAGCGGCAGCACGAGGCCTTCCTCGGCGCGCTGGGTGACCCGGCCCTCGGCAAACAGCCCGCCCACGAGCCGTCCGCCGCGGTTGTCGAGCGACACCCAGATGGACACCTGGCGCGTCACCGGGTCGGCCGTCGGGCTGATCCGCTCGACGCGGCCCTCGAACTCCTGGTCGGGATACCCGCGCACGCTGAAGGACACGGGGGCTCCGACGCGAATCGCCGACAGCGACTCGGACGGCACCGACGCCTGGAGCTCCATGCTGCTCGGGTCGACGATCGTGTAGAGCGGCGTCCCGACGGCCACGACGTCGCCTGCGTTGACCGGCCTGTCGGCGACAATCCCGCTGATCGGCGCGACGACGGTGGCGTCGGCCAGTTCCTGGCGCGCCGTGGCCAGCCGCGCGCGCACGTCGGCCACGCGCGACTCGGCCGAGATGACGGCGTTGCGCGCCGTCTCCAGGTCGCGCTCGGCGATGGCCCCCGACTTCACGAGCGTCTCGGCGCGGGCGAGCTCGCGGCGCGCCTGCTCGAGGTTCTGCTCTTCCGAGCGCAGCGACGACTCGGCGGACCGCACCGCCTCGTCCTGCGTCGGCGCGTTGATGCGCGCGAGCACCTGGCCCTTGCGGACGGCCTGTCCGGGCTCGGCCGTGACGCTCAGGATCGCGCCGCCGAGCTCCGCCCGAACCGTCGCCTGCACGCGCGGCGTCAGCGTGCCCGAGACAACGGGCCCCACCACCACTTCGCCGTGCTCGACCCGCAGCGTGTTCTCGTGCCCGACCTCGAGCGGCGCCGGCTCCGGCGTCGCCGACTCGTCGTCGGCGCCAGCCGCGGCCCCGCCGCCGCAGGCCACCGCGGCCGACAGCAGGCCGGCGAGCATCACCAGCCCTACCCAGCCACGTCGCGGCTGCCCTGCTTCCACTCCCTTCGTCATCGTCCGGCTCCTGTCATCCCTGGCTGCGTGCCCATTCCTGGCGTCCCCGTGCCCCCCGGCGCGCCCGTCCCCGACGGCGCGGCCGACGGTTGGCTCGGCGCCGGCGCGCCCGGCGTCGTCATGCCCGCGCCAGGGGTCACGGCCCCGGCGCCTGCCCCTCCCGACAACGGGAGCTCAGGCAGCAGCGCCAGCCGCACGCGCGCCACCTGCATGTCGCGGGCGGCGCGTGCGCGGTCGGTTGCCGCCGCCTCGAGCGCCAGCCGCGCGTCGTTCAGCTCGAGCTGCGTCGACAGGCCCTCGCGGTAGCGCACCTCGGCGATCTCGAACGCCCGCTGCGCCTGTTGCAGCGTGCTGCCGGCCGCCTCGAACGTCGCCCGGGCCGCCCGGTACGTGGCGTGCGCCGACCGGGCGTCGAGCTCGGCCAGTTCGGCCGCGAGCTGCCGTTGCGCCTGGCTCTCGTCGAGGGCCGTGCGCGCCAGCCGCTCGTTGGCCTTGAGGCGGCCGCCGTCGAGGATCGGGAACGACACCGCCCCGGCCACCGTCCAGTCGCGCCGGTCGAAGGCCGGCACCTTGTCGTAGGCATAGGCGACGAACCCCGACGTCAGCGACACGGTGGGCTTGCGCTGCGCGCGCGCCACGGCGACCGCCGCCTCGCTGGCCTCCACGGCCGCGGCGGCCTGTTCCACGGCGACGCGCTCCACGGGCTGGTAGCCCGCCTCGGCTGTCGCCAGCACTGCGGCCCAGCGCTCCGCCGGCGGTCCCGACGGGTCGGACAGGTCCACGTCGAGCTCGATCGGCGTGTCGGCCGGCAGGTCGAGCAGCTGCTTCAGCCGGAGGTACGCCAGCTCGCGCTGCGCCTCGACGCCGATGAGCGTCGCGCGCTGGCTGTCGCGGCTGACCCGGGCCCGCAGCACCTCGAACTCGGGGAGATTGCCCACCTCGTATTGCGCCTCGATCTGCTTGAGCGTCGCCGTCGCCTGGTCGAGCGTCGCCTGCGTGATGGCCACCAGCCGATCCGAGAACGCCGCGTCGAAGAACGCCGTGGCGACGTCGAGCTGGAGCTGCGCGCGCGTGGTGGTGACGCCGAGCGCCGCGGCGGTGCGTCCCGCGCGGGCCTGCCGCTCCTGCGCCTGGACGCGGCCGCCGTTCCAGAGCAGCTGCGAGAACTGCAGGCTCAGCGTCCACGTGTTCAGCTGGCCGAACGGCAGCTCGCTGGCGTCGCCGCCGAACGAGAACGACGGCGGACACTGCAGGTACCGCTCGAGCTCGGCGACGCGGTCCTGCAGCGGCTTCGCCGGGTCGACGATCAGGCCCGGGCACGGCTCGCCGGCGGGCGCGTCGAAGATGCCGTCAAACTGCGTCTGCAGGGTGCGCTGGTACCCGAAGCCGGAGTTGAGCTGCGGGTAGCGCTCGCTGCGCGCGAGGACGACCTGGTCGTCGGCGCGGCGTACGCCCGCTTCGGCGATGGCCACCTGTTCGCTCCCGCCTTCGGCCAGCCGCAGCGCGTCCTCGAGCGACAGCCGACGCGGCGCCTGGGCGGGCGGCGCGGGCTGCCCCGTCGCAGCCGACGGCGCCTGCGACGGGGTCGCGGCCTGTTGCCACAGCCCTGTTCTCGTCTGCGCTGCCGCGGGTCCCCCCAGCAGCGCGACCGCGGCGGCGACAGCCGTCGTCGTGGTGAGGATCGACATGCGAGCCGGTCGTGCCGGCGATACGGTGCTGTCAGGCATGGAAGTGGTCACGAAACCGCCCGTGCGGCGGGAGTCACCCGCTCTGTCCGAAGTCGCAGCGCCCGGATGAAGAAGTCGAGGTAGCGCTGCGGTGCCTCGGCCTCGGAGAACCCGAAGCAGTGATGATGGGCCTCACGCCCCATCGCGTCGGCAAAGATGGCCCCGCTCAGCATCGACGCGGCGACACTGGCGTCGATGCCGGCGTCGCAGAGGCCGTAGTGCTGGAGGCGCTCGATGTAGTTCTGGAGCGGCAGGTCGACGTGCTCGGACACCCGGCGGCCGACGCACGACATCGTCGGGCGCGTCTGGGCTTCGGCCATCGCGGCCTTGATGAGGCGCTGGTGCTCGAGGATGAACTGGTAGTGCTTGGTCGTCCAGTCGAGCAGTTCCGCCGCGGGGTCGACAGGCTCCTCGGGCAGCCTGGCATCGGTGCGCAGGGCCTCGAGCGACCGGTGAATGGCCTCCATGATGAGGCCTTCCTTCGAGCCGAAATGGCGAAACAGCGTCACCTCGTTGACGCCGGCAACCTGCGCGATGCGACGTGTCGTGGCGCCGCGGAAGCCCACTTCCGCGAACACGTTGACGGCAGCATCGAGCAGCTGGGTGCGAACATCCATGCAGACGGGTTCCTTGACGAAAGCGCCGGGGGAGCGACGCGCGGGACCGCCGGGGGGGAGGACCAGTGCGCCGGTCAGGAAGTAGTCGGTCGGGGCCGGCCGCCATCGACGGCGGCGCGACGTCCGACCTGCCTTTGTACTGCGCACGGCCGGCCGAATGCAAGTGACTGCTTGCTTGCATCTGCGCGGACGGGACTGCCGTCGCGCGACGCTCACGCGACACTGTACGAGGATCGGAGGCAGATTGTTCGCTCGTTTCACAAGCTCAGGTGTCGGCACCATCCCGTCCTCGCTCCAGGGCGCCGACCGATGACGTCCGCCCCTGCCGGATGCGACGCAACGCCGGACGCGAAGGTTCGGCCCCCCTTCGGCGTGGGCGTCAACCTCCCGTGGCGCCGCTACGGCTGCGACTTCGGGACCAACGCGTGGCGGCTCGGCGGCCTGACGGGACACGACATGTCCCCGGTGCGCCGTGCCCTGGCGGCAGCGGCCGAGGCCGGCGCACGCGTCGTGCGCTGGTTCGTGCTGTGCGACGGCCGCGCCGGCATCGACTTCTCGCCTGCGGGCTGGCCGCTGCGGCTCCAGCCGGCGGTGCTCGACGACATGGGCCGCGCCATCGCGCTCGCCGGCGAGGCGGGTCTCCAGCTCGTGCCGGTACTCTTCGACTTCCACCTGGGCCGGCCCGCCACGCAGGTGCGCGGCGTGCAGCTCGGGGGCCGGCATGCCCTCATTCGCGACCCCGTCGCCCGCCAGGCCTTCGTGGCCGCCTGCGTCGACCCGCTGGTTCGCGCGTTCGGCCGCGACGCGCGCATCGCCTGCTGGGACCTGTGCAACGAGCCGGAATGGCTTTCGCGCCCGACCTGGCCGCCCACCGCGCGGCTGCCGCGGCACGTCGTGGCGCGCTGGCTCGGCGAGATGGCCCAGCGCGTCCGGTGGTCGGCGGCGCAGCCCGTCACCGTCGGCCTCGCCACGGCGCGCGGTCTGCCGCTGGTCGACGCGCTCGGTCTCGACCTCGTCCAGGTGCACTGGTACGACCGCCACGAGCGCCGTGCGCCGCTCTCCCGCTGCCCCGCGCCGCGGCAACGCTGCCCCGTCGTGCTCGGTGAGTTCCCGTCGGCCGGCAGCCTGCGGTCGCCTGCCGAGATCATCGCCACGGCGCGGGCGGCCGGCTACGCCGGCGCCTGGGGATGGTCGCTGCTGGCCGCCGACAGCGCCACCGACGCACCGGCGCTCCTCCACGGACTCAAGGTGTGGAACACGGGGTGATGCGGACGAGCACGAAGAAGGACGGAACGGAAATGCGTCAGCGATCGTCTACGCACGCTCGTGCGTGCTCGACGCAGCACGCGCGTCTTCTTCCTCATCCCCTCCTCGATCCTTCTCTCCTTCCCACTCGTCGTTCCGTATCGCGCCTTCCGCTTTCCTCGTCACCTGGCCCGATCCGCATGCGGTTCCAGTACACTCGTTCCGTTATGCGGCGCCTGCGAGTGCTCTGCCTGATGCACGACTACCTCGTGCCGCCCGACGACGAGTCCAAGTACGACACATCGGTGGCGTGGAAGACCGAGTTCGACGTGAAGAACACGCTCGAAGTCGCGGGGCACCACGTCAGCACCGTCGGCGTCCACGACGACCTCGGCGTCGTGCGGACGGCGCTGAAGGAGATGTCGCCGCACATCGTCTTCAACCTGATGGAGAACTTCACCGAGGTGGGCGTCTTCGACCAGAACCTGGTCAGCTACCTCGAACTGCTGCGCGTGCCCTACACCGGGTGCAACCCGCGCGGGCTGATGCTCTCGCGCGACAAGGCGCTCTCCAAGACGCTGCTGGCGTACCACCGCATCCCCGTACCCGACTTCGCCGTGTTCAGGGTGGGTCGCGCCGTGCAGCGGCCCAAGCGCCTGACGTTCCCGCTCATCGTGAAGTCGCTCACGCAGGAGGCCTCGATCGGCATCTCGCAGGCTTCGGTCGTCGAGAACGACGAGCGCCTCCGCGAGCGCGTGCACTTCGTGCACCGCAGCATCGGCACCGACGCGATCGTCGAGCGCTACATCGAGGGGCGCGAGCTGTACGTCGGCATCCTCGGCAACTACGCGCTGAAGGTGTTCCCCGTGTGGGAGCTCGACCTCGGGCAGCTGCCGCGCGAGAGCTGGCGCATCGCGACCGAGCGCGTGAAGTGGAGCGCCCGCTACCAGCAGAAGCACGGCATCATGAGCGGCCCGGCGGTGGGCCTGTCCGACGCGCTCACCGAGCGCATCCACCGCATCTGCCGCCGCGTGTACCGGACGCTCGATCTGAGCGGCTACGCCCGCATCGACCTGCGGCTCACGCCCGACGGCCAGGTGTACGTCCTCGAGGCCAACCCGAACCCGCAGATTGCCTACGGCGAGGACTTCGCCGAGTCGGCCGAGGCCGCCGGCCTGTCCTACGAACAGCTGCTCGAGCGGATCCTCCGGCTCGGCCTCGCCTGGCGGCCCGACCGGCGCTGATCAGCCGCCACTGGACGCTGCGGGCGGTTTTTTGCCAGAGTATGCCGCACGCTTCATCATGACGATCCCGCGTATCGCCCTCTGGCTGTTCACGATCTACCTTGCCATCTACCTGGGGTTCGTGGCGATCAGCGCCTTCGCCCCCGAGGTGATGGCGCGCACCCCCGTCGCCGGCCTGCCGCTGTCGCTGCTCTACGGCGTCGGCCTCATCGGCCTCGCGTTCGTCCTGGCCGGCATCTACCTGCGCGCCACCCGGTAAGGTCATGATCTACGTCACGTCCCCTCTCGCAGTCGCGGTCTTCATCGGCTTTGTCGTCGGCGTGCTCACGCTCAGCTGGTGGCTGGGACGGCGCGCCAGGTCCAGCAGCGGGTACTACGCCGCTCACGGGCAGATTCACTGGTTCGTCAACGGCATCGCGTTTGCCGGCGACTACCTCTCCGCGGCGTCGTTCCTGGGCATCTGCGGGATGATCGCCTTCTACGGCTACGACGGCTTCCTCTACGCCATCGGCTACCTCGCCGGCTGGATCGTCGCGCTGTTTGTCGTGGCCGAGCCGCTCAAGCGCCTGGGGCGCTACACGTTCGCCGACGCGCTCGACGCCCGGTTCAACTCGCGAGGCATCAAGCTGGCCGCGGCGGTGAGCACGCTGGTTGTCAGCCTCTTCTACCTGATCCCGCAGATGGTCGGCGCCGGCGTCCTGATCCAGCCGCTGCTCGGCTTCTCGCACGCCACCGGCGTGCTGCTGGTCGGCATCGTCGTCACGATCATCGTCGTCACGGCGGGCATGGTGTCGACGACGTGGGTGCAGTTCATCAAGGGCGGCCTGCTGGTGGCGTTCTGCCTGCTCATCACGGTGATGATCCTCCAGCGCGGCTTCCGCGTGCCCGACACGCTGGCGGTGACACCGGTGTCGGTCGAGGCCGCCACGCGCGACGGGCGCGTCGTGCGTGATCCAGACTGGCCGGACGACGCGTGGCTGCGCGTGGCGCACGAGGACGGCAGCACGCTGACCTGGCGGCGCCTGCCCGACGGCCGGGTCCGCCGGACGCAGGTTGTCACGCGCACGGCCGACGGCCGCGTCCTCGTGGACGGCCTGCCGCACGGGCTCGGCCAGGGCGAGCGCGACCTCGCGCCCGTCGGCGCGATGGCGGAGCTCCCCGGTGGCGCACACGACACTGGCGCGCTCGGCCCGCTCTCGTTCCTGCGCGTGTTCAACGAGAGCACGGTGGAGACGTGGACGTCGGAGCAGCGGACGCTGGCGGGCGGCGACACCGCGACGATCTACACGCCACGCCTGCAATCGGGCGCCGACCTGCTGCAACCCGGCGCGAGCCCGACGTTCCGCGGCGTGCGCGGCGACACGCTGTTCGAAAAGCTCGACTTCCTGTCGCTGATGCTCGCCCTGTTTGCCGGCACCGCGTCGCTGCCGCACATCCTGATCCGCTACTACACCGTCAAGGACGCCGCCGCCGTGCGCAAGAGCACCGTCGTCGGCATCGGCGCGATCGGCCTGTTCTACGTGCTGACGCTGTACCTCGGGCTCGGCGCGATGACGAGCGGCGCGCTCGACGTCACCAACAACAACATGGCCGCGCCGCTGCTGGCGCGCAGCTTCAGCGACCCGCTCTTTGCCATCATTTCGGCCATCGCCTTCACGACCGTGCTCGGCACGGTGAGCGGCCTGATCATCGCGGCCAGCGGCGCGGTGGTGCACGACCTGTTGACCCACGTCTGGGACTTCAGGCTCGACGACCATGACAAGGTCCGCGTGGGCAAGTGGGTGGCCGCGGGCGTCGGCGTCCTCGCGATGCTGCTCGGCATCGCGTTCGAGCGGCTCAACGTGTCGTTCCTCGTCGGTTGGGCCTTCAACGTCGCGGCGTCGGCGAACCTGCCCTCGCTCGTGATGCTGCTCTTCTGGCCGAAGACGACCAAGCAGGGCATCACGTGGGCCATCCTCATCGGGATGGTCAGCTCGCTGGCCTGGATCCTGTGCAGCGCGCAGGCCTTCCGCGACGTGTACGGGCTGTCCCCCGACCTGGCGCCGGTGCCGTTCAGCCAGCCGGGCATTGTCACGATCCCGCTCGGGTTCCTGGTGCTCGTGGTGGTCTCGCTGCTGACGCAGCCGAAGGGGCGGCAGGGCGCGTCCGCCTGAGGCGGGGCCGAGATTTCCCCTTCCGTCACGGCCGTTCCTGCTACACTGGCAGTGACGCGTCGGCTGCGAGCAGTACCTTCCCTGCGGCCGTGACGCGAGACTCGGGACTCTCGAAAGGACCCCACGTTTGCCGGATGCTCGCCTGAAGATTGCCGTATTTATCGACTTCGACAACATCGAGATCGGCGTCAAGACCACCCTGGGTGGCCACTTCGACGTCGGCGCGGTGCTCGAAGCCCTCAAGGAGCGCGGAGAGGTCGTGACCAAGATCGCCTATGGCGACTGGACCCGCGCCGGAGACTACAGCCGCTCCCTCACACAGCACGCCATCCAGATGGTGCAGCGCAACCTGACGCCTGGCGGCGACAAGAACGGCGCTGACATCAACCTCGCGCTCGACGCCCTCGAGCTCGCGTTCACCCACAGCCACATCAACGCCTTCGTCATCGTCGGCGGCGACAGCGACTTCATGGCGCTGGTCGAGAAGCTGAAGCTCTACGACCGCCAGGTGTTCGTCGTGGGCGGGCGCGCGTTCACGAGCGTGATCCTGCAGAAGAACTGCACGGAGTTCATCGCGTACGAGGACCTCACCGGGCGGCGCAGCTCGCCGCGCGGCGGCGGCGCCAGGGACGTGCGCGACGCGCTGCCGCTCGTCAAGCGTGCGCTCAAGATCCTCGCGGACCGCGAGGTGACGCCGCAGCTTGGCGTGCTGAAGAGCACGCTGCTCCAGCTCGACTCGACGTTCTCCGAGCGCGAGTTCGGCGTGAGCACGTTCCGTGACTTCGTGCAGAAGCTCGAACGCGCGGGTGGCGTGACCCTGCGCGGCACCGACCGCAGCCTCATCGTCGAGCTGAAGGACGGGTCGTCGACCGCTGCGCCCGCCACGCCCGCGCCGCCGGCCGCGGCCGCCCCGCAGGCGGCCGACACCGACACGCCGGCGGAGGGCGCCGCGCCGGAAGCCGCCGACCAGGACGCGCCCCTCGACATGCCCGCAAGCGAGCCGCCGCCGCCGCCCGTGTCGTCGGCGCAGCAGGCCGAGGGCTACGCCGTCATCAAGGAAGTGTTCTCGCGGCCCGGCGCCGTCTCGCGCTGGCCGCTCTACGTGCGCCAGGCCAAGCAGCTGCTCAAGAACGCCGACGACGGCTTCGACGAGCGGCGCTACGGCTTCAACGGCATCCTCGACGCGCTGCGCTACTGCCAGCGCGAGGGCCTCTTCCGGCTGGATCGCGACCGCCAGGGCGTGATCAGGATCTATCCGGGCGAGGGCCTGCCGCCCGTCGTGCAGGCCCAGGCCGCCGACGTGCTGCGCGGGCCGAAAGGGCCCCGGTCGGTGGTCAACGCGCGGGGCGGGCTCGCCGCCACGCTCCCGCTCGAGGATCACGTGCTCGACGCCGTCATCGACGGCAACAAACTGCCGCCCGGCGAGTCGGCCGTCGACGTGGTGCCCGCCACCGCCGCGCCGCGCCGCCGCGGCCTCCAGCGCCGCCGCCTGACCGACGTCGCAAGCGAGACGGCGAGCCCCGAGACCGAGCCGACAGCGGACGCGCCGGCCACACCGGGCACGAGCGCGGAGACGGCGGACGCCGGCGCCGGTACGCCGGGCGGTGACGAGGCGGCTCAGGCGGCCGAGGCGCAGGCCGCAACCGGGAACGCTGACGCGCCTTCGATCGAGGAGACGGCGGCGGAAGGCGCCGACAGGGAGCCGACCGACGAGGCCGCCGCCAGCGCGGAGAGCGCAGCAGGCGAGGACGCGCCGGCGACCGCCGCGAAGCGGACGACACGCAAGCGCGCGACGGCGACGAAGAAGCGCGTGGCCAAGAAGACCACGGCAAAGAAGACCGCGAGCAAGACGACCAGGTAGGTCGCGTCAGTCCAGGCTTACCGGAGCGCCGGTCCGCACCGTGATCGTGCGGCGGCGCTCCGAGCCGTCCTGCCGCCGCAGCACCACCTCGTGCGTGCCGAGCGGCACGGTAACCTCACCCGGCAGAACCCCCCGCGACGTCCCGTCCACGAACACCTCGCCGCCCTCCTCGCCACTGACGACGAGCGGCATCTCCGGCAGCATCACCGTCACGGTGCGGACCTTGCCGGGCTCGACCGTCACGTCGAGCGTCCGGGTAAAGCCCAGCGTGCCGTTGGCCACGGTGACCTTGTGCCCGCCCGGCGCCAGCAGGATCTGGCCGTCGAGGCTCGAGCCGACGTGCGTGCCGTTCACCGAGACGGCAAGGTCCACGGGCGCGTGCACCGCGAGCCAGCCCGCGAAGATGGGCACGTCCACGGCCGTGGTCTCGCCCCCGACGACGGCCGCGGTCGTCGTGACGGTGCCGCTGGGGCTGCGGACAACGAGCGTATGGCGGCCGACGGCGAGCCCGTCGATCGAGAGCGGCGTCCGGCCGCGGACGCGGCCGCCGATCAGCACCTCGGCGCCTTCGGGCGACGACGTGACGCGCAGCGCGCCCGTGGACGGGTCGGGCCATGCCAGCGTCTGCGTCGTGACGACACCACCGCTGATCTCGACCGGCATGCTTCGCTTGAGGCCCCCATGACGCAGCGTGAGCGTATGCCGTCCCGGGCGCACGTCGTCGTGATAGGGCGTCACGCCCACGAACGCGCCGTCGAGCAGGACATCGACGCCTGGCCGTGAGGTCTCGACGACGAGCGTCCCCTTCGCGCCAGGCTGGACCCACCACCACGCGGCCGCGAACGCCGCGCTCTCGAGCACGGCGAGCAGCACGGCGGCGGCGACCGTCCGCCTCCAGTTGATCTGCGACGTCAAGACGACAACGGTGCGAGGCTGCGCGGCCGCCGTCAGTGGCGGCGGGCCGTAGCCGGGGTCGCCGACGGTCGTGACCTGCGGCGGCCTGCCGTCGGCGTTGACGAGATGCGGGCCAGCGACGCGGCCGCCCGGCGCGAGGTACTCGTCCGGCACGAGACTCCCGGCGTCGAACGCGACGGCCGGCGGCGTGAAGACCGGCGCGAGGCCGGTCGCCCTTGCGGGCCGCGTACCGGGCCCAGGTGTCGGCTGTGCGGTTGGCACAGGCGTGCCGGGCGCGGGCCCGTCCTCGGGCATGGCCACGGCGGTTGGCGCCTCGTCCGGTGGCGTGTCCACGTCGGGCGTCACGGCCGCGCGCGGCGAACGGCCGGCCGCCGCAGCCGCCCCGACGGCGTCGAGGTCGGGTGGCGGCTGCCATGCCGGTACCTCGCGCTCCACCAGCGACAGCGGCGTGGGGGGACGCGACTCCTCCGCCTCGTCCGGTCGCACCGGCGGCGCGGCGGCGAGCGCCGGCTCCGCCGGAGGCGGTTCCGGCACCTGCGGCGTGGAGGACGGCTTCGCGGCGACAGGCTGGACCGCCGCGGGCCTCTTCGGCCTGCGACGCGATCGACGGCGCTTCGACGGGCGGGCGGGCGCGGATGCGCGACTCGGCAGTTCCTCGTGTGCGGCCGCCGCTTCGTTCTCCGCCGTGACCGGCGATGCAGTCTCGTCCACCACCGGCGCCTGAGCGGCCGGAGCGTCTACCACGACCGCGGGCGACGTTGTCGTGGAGACAGGTAAGGCTTCGCTTTCGTCCTCGTGCGATCCCGGCGCTGGCGGCGCGACGACGGCGACGTCCTCGACACACGGCTCCTGCGGCGGGACGGGGGCATCGTCGGAGACGGGCCTCTCGGCCGCAGTTGTGCCGCACGATGCGAGGGCATCGTCGGGCGGACCGGCCTGTGTCACGGCGTCCGCGGGCTCGGGTCCCGATGAGAGCTCGCCGCTCCACGAGCGCGGCCCGCCGTCGGCAGCGAGAGAACCAGCCTCGGCGACCGGCAGCGGGGCTTGCGCATCCCCCGGAACGCTGACGGCCTCGTCCAGGCCTGCCGGCTCCGCCGCATGCGCGCCCTGCGCCGGCTCGAGGTCTGACGCGACCACGGGCATCGCACCCGTGTCGGCGGCGGCCTGCAGCCTGGTCGCGGACGTGTCGTCGTCCACGATGGCCTCGCTGGCGCCCTCGCCAGGGCCTGCCGTCGCTCGCTCGCCGGCGACGGTGTCGTCGGCCTGCGGGGCGGCGAGCCACGCGGCTGTCGGTCCATCAGCAACCGCGACCTCCGTGCGGGTCGCATCCACGGCGTCCAGCGTCTGCGCGTCGGCCGCCCGGGCGTTCGTCTCGTCACCGGCAGCGCGTGGCTCGCCGTCCGCGGGCTCACCCAGTTCCAGGAGGGTCGCGGGTTCACCCGTGCCGACAGACACGTCGTCACTCTCCGCACTGAGCGGTCCGCCGACAGGGGCTGACGGCACCTCCACGACAACCGCTTCGCCGTCGGCGCCGAGCGTTTCGCTGCTGGCGGCCAGCGGTGCGCAGTGAGCGGCCAGCGACTCGTCGTCCGCGATCTGGGGTGACGCCAACAGCGGTTCGCCATCAGCGGCCAGCGGTTCGCTGGTCGCGGTCAGCGCGTCGCGGTCAGCGATGAGCGGCGTACTGTCAGCGATGAGCGGGTCGCGGTCTGCGGCACGCGGCTCGCGGTCTGCGGAGAGCGGTTCGCGGTCCGAGGTGAGCGGCGTGCTGGCCGCGGTGAGCGGTTCGCGGTGAACGGTGACCGGCTCCGCGGTGAGCGGGTCGCGGTCCGCGGTGACCGGTGCGCTGTCCACCGCCTGCGGCTCAGGCTCGAACGTCCACCTGATCGTCGGGTGGACCAGCGGCTCCGTCGGTGCCGGCTCAGGGGCGACCAGCGACAGGATGTCGGCAAACTGCTGCCGCAGCGCGTCGCGCTCGGTGGCGATGTGCGTGAGGTCGTCGGCGCTCACCTGCCAGGTCACGGGCTGCGGCGGGCGCGACTCGGTGAGCAGCGCGAGGCGCTCGCCGAGGTCGACCTCCTCGGCCACGGCGTCGACGTCGGCCGCCGACGGCTCCTCCTGGGGCTCTTCCTCGACGACCTCGAACGGCGCCGGCAGGGCAGACCCGTCCGGCGCGGCAATCACGGGCGTTGCCTCGGCCTGCGAGGGCGGCTCGCTGCTGCCTGCCGCCTCGAGCTCCGCCGCGAGGCGCAGGAGCGCCTCGACGTCCACGTCCCCGTCGCCAGTACCGGTATCGGCCAGGACGTCTGGAGCGGCGTCGGGTGCCTCCGCCGGGTCGGGCTGGCCGACGGCCACACCGGCCTCTGACGGAGCCGCGAGGACGATCGGAGCCGCATCCGCCGTGGACGCCGTCTCGCCGGACGGCGCCTGCTCCGGCGTGGCCGGGTCAGGCACCTTCGCTGACGCGGCCAGCGCGGCGCACTCGCTGACGAGGCCCCGGACCTTCGCGGGCGACATGCCGAGCGACGAGGCGGGCGCCGAGATGAGCGCCTCGAAGGCCAGCTGCGCTTCCTTGACCGTCGTGAACGGTCGCCGGCTCTCGATGGGGAGCAGCCGCTCGAGCCACGCCTGGAGTTCGCGCGCCTGCGCAGTGCCCGTCGCGCGGCCGAGCCGCCCCGACGCGGCGGGGAGCAGTCCGCGCAGTCGATGTGGGTACTCGTCGTCCTCGATCAGCCGGCCGAGCGCCAGCGCCAGCACGGTCAACCCGGCCTGCGCGAGATCGGTGCGTGCGTCGAAGCGCACCGGTCCGGCGGCCGGCGGCGTGGGAATGCGCCACTCGCGCCACAGGTGATGGCGTGGCAGCTGGAGCCGCTCGAGCGCCTGCGCGAGCACGTGCTCGACCACCATCACCCGGCCGTGTGGCGTCAGCACGATGCGTTCGGGTCCCAGGCTCCCGTGCGTCACGTTGCGCGAGTCGTGCAGCACCACGAGCGCGGCCAGCAGCTCGCGCGTCACCTGGAGGGCCTGCCCGGGCGTCACCTCCACGAGGCCGTGGCCGGCCGACAGCAGAACGTCGGAGAGGCGGATGCCCTCGGCGGCCGCCGACACGACGACGGGCGAGCCGCCGGGTTTGGCGCGCTCCAAGCCGCGAAGCCGGGCGAACTTCACGTGCTGGAGGTTGGCCAGGCGGTTGACGCGGTCCTCGACGGCCTGTTGCACGGGGACGAACGCCGGGGCCAGATGCAGTCGATGGACCGCCTCACCGGCGTCGGTGAGGCCGTGCACACGCACGCCCAGCCCGTCGCGAAAGACGACGTCCCCTTCCGCCCGTTCAGGGAGCTGTGCTACTTTCACCGCGGGTCCTTTCCGAGGGCGACGCGCGCCCGCGCCGACACTGCCGTCCACCGCTGCCGTTGCAACGACTGGTCCAGACCCTGCCGATGCCGGGGCCATTGCCGGCAAGTCCTTACGCTCGCAGGTCTTGGCATGACCGCACGCGTCCCCGCACGTGACGCGTGCGTCGCGACGCGCCGCCGAAGGCCGGGCTTGCACTTACAGTTCTGAGATCACCTGATGTATCGCGCCGCTTTTCGCTGCATCGCCGGGTGCCCCGGCCAGTATCCGCTGTTCCGTCCGCTCTACCGCTGCCCGGTGTGCGGCGACCTGCTCGAGGTCGCGCACGACGTCGAGGCGCTCGGCGATCGGTCGGCGGGCGCGTGGATGCGCCTGTTCGACGACAGGTACAAGCGCACCGTGTGGCCCTACGGGTCGGCCGTGTGGGGCAAGAAGGAATGGGTGTGCCCCGACATCCGTGACGACCAGGTGGTCTCCATGGACGAGGGCGGCACCAACCTGCTGTGGGCCGAGCGCTACGGGCGCGACATCGGCGTGCCCGACCTCTGGGTGAAGCAGTGCGGCAACTCGCACACCGGGTCGTTCAAGGACCTCGGGATGACGGTGCTGGTGTCGGTCGTCAGGCAGATGATGGCCGACGGCCAGCCGGTGCGCGCGATCGCGTGCGCGTCGACGGGCGACACGTCGGCGTCGCTGGCGGCGTATGCGGCCGCCGCGGGCATCCCCGCGATCGTGCTGCTGCCGAAGGGCAAGGTGTCGGTCGCACAGCTGCTGCAGCCCATCGCCAACGGCGCGATGGTGCTGTCGCTCGACACCGACTTCGACGGCTGCATGGCCATCGTCAAGCGTCTCTCCGAGGAGGAGGGCGTCTACCTGGCCAACTCGATGAACAGCCTGCGCCTCGAGGGACAGAAGACCGTCTCGATCGAGATCGTGCAGCAGTCGGACTGGCAGGTGCCCGACGTCATCATCATCCCCGGCGGCAACCTCGGGAACGTGAGCGCGCTCGGCGCGGGGTTCGACATGATGGAGGCGCTCGGCGTCACGCGGAAGCGGCCGCGCATCGTGGTGGCCCAGGCGGCGCGCGCCAACCCGCTGTACCTCGCCTACCGCAACAACTGGGCGTTCGAGCCGGTGCAGGCGCAGCCGACGCTCGCGTCGGCCATCCAGATCGGCAACCCCGTGTCGATCAAGAAGGCGATTCGCACGCTCCAGAAGTACGACGGCATCGTCGAGCAGGCCACCGAGGTCGAGCTCGCCGACGCCTCTGCGCGTGCCGACCGGACGGGGCTGTTCAACTGCCCACACACAGGCGTCGCACTGGCCGTGCTCGAGAAGCTGGTGCAGCGCGGCGAGATCACCAGGGACCAGCGCGTGGTGGTCATCTCGACGGCCAACGGCCTCAAGTTCACCGATTTCAAGCTGCGCTACCACCAGTCGCAGCTCGAAGGCATCGACACGAGCCTTGTGAACGTCCCGGTCGATCTGCCCAACGACTACGACGCGGTGCGGCGGACGATCGACCAGCGGTTCGCGCAGCCCGTCTAGCGCCAGGGCAAACGGGCCTGCGCGCACGTCCGGTCGCAGGGACCGCGACGCGAAGCGCCAGGGATTCGGGCGTGGTGAGGAACGGGCGACGTGGAGGCGCTCAGGCGCCGGCCGACAGGGCGGGCGCGAGCGCGCCCCAGGTGTCGGGATCCTGAAGCAGCAGCGTCGAGAAGTACAGGTCCACGTCGTCGGCGGGATAGGCCTCGCGCAGCGCCGCGACGGCCGCCGGCACCTTCTCGGGGTCGACCGACGGCGCCGCCTCGTCGTCGATCAGGCCGTCCTCATGCGCAATGCCGAGCGCGTCGAGGAACTGGCCCATCATCGGCCGCTGGTACCCGAGGTGATAGGCGATGAGCAGCCGCCCGGCGACGGCGTCGGAGACGGCCGCGAGTCCGGCGGTGTACTTGACCTTCTTCTCGACCGGCAGCGCCAGGATGGACTTCACGCGGAAGTTCAGGCGCCGCGCCAGGAGCCCCACCACCTCGGCGTGCTCCGCGCCGGCCTCGCCTTCCTTCCAGAACGCCTCGGCCGCCCGTGACCGCTGGTCGTCGGTCATGCGCTTCCACAGTTGCGACGCTCTCGTGACGGGTTCCTGCTCGCTCATATCGACCTCGTAGTCTATCGCTTCTGCGCCGCGGCGGCGCGGGCCTCGAGTTCCAGCCAGCGGGCCATCGCCGCGTCGAGCTCCGCGGTCACGCGTGCGAGCGACTCGACGGCCTCGGTCATCCCCGCGGCGCCGCGCAGGTGGAAGTCGGGTGCGCTCATCGCCCGCTCGAGCGCGGCCTGCTCGGCCTCGAGCGCGGCGATACGCTCAGGCAGGGCCTCGAGCTCGCGCTGCTCGTTCCACGTCAGCTTCCGGACCGTGGCGTCCGCCTGCGGACGCCGCCCGGCCCCGGCCTTCGACGTCCCGCCCGGCGCCTGCGCCGAGGCCTGCGGCGGCGGGTCGGTGACCTGGGGTGGTGCGGGCCGCTGCCGCAGCCAGTCGGTGTAGCCGCCCACGTACTCGCGTACCACGCCGTCGCCCTCGAACGCGATCGTGCTCGTGACCACGTTATCGAGAAAGGTCCTGTCGTGGCTGACGACAATCAGCGTGCCTGAAAAGGCCAGCAGGACGTCCTCGAGGACCTCCAGCGTCTCGAGATCGAGGTCGTTGGTGGGCTCGTCGAGGACGAGCAGGTTCGCCGGCCGCGCGAAAAGCCGGGCGAGCAGCAGGCGGTTGCGCTCGCCGCCCGAGAGCGCACGCACGGGCGTCTGGAACTGCTCGGGGCGGAACAGGAAGTCCTTGAGATAGCCGGCGACGTGACGGCTGCTGCCGCCGACCGACACCATCTGGCGGCCGTCGGCCACCGTGTCCATTACCGTGGCGTCGGGGTCGAGCTGCTCGCGTTCCTGGTCGAAGTACGCGATTCCGAGGTTCGTCCCGCGGCGGATGGTGCCCTCCCGCGGCGTCTCCTCCCCGAGCAGCAGCCGAAGCAGTGTCGTCTTGCCCGACCCGTTCCTGCCGAGGACGCCCACGCGATCGCCGCGCATGATGCGCGTCGAGAAGTCGCGAATGACGACGACGTCGCCGTACCCGTGCGTCACGTGCTCGGCCTCGAACACGACGCTGCCCGAGCGCGGGCCATCGTCCACCGCGAGCGAGACCTGTCCCTGGCGCGCGCGGCGCGCGGCGCGCTCCTTCCGCATCGCCTCGAGCGCGCGGACGCGGCCCTCGTTGCGGGTGCGGCGCGCCTTGATGCCCTGGCGGATCCACGCCTCCTCCCGCGCGAGCGCCTTGTCGAAGCGGGCCTGGGCGGCGGCCTCGTTCTCGAGCTCGGCCTCCTTGCGTTGCAGGTACGTCTCGTAGTCACCGGGGTAGCTGCGGAGGCGCCCACGCTCGAGCTCCACGATGCGCGTGGCCACGGCGCGCAGGAGGGCGCGATCGTGCGTGACAAACAGCAGGGCGCCCTCGAAGTCGCACAGGAAGCGTTCGAGCCACTCGATGGCGTCGACGTCGAGATGGTTCGTCGGCTCGTCGAGCAGCAGAACCTCAGGCTCCGCGACGAGCGCCTGCGCCAGCAGCACGCGTCGTCGCAGGCCGCCCGAGAGCGTGTCGACGGGCGCGTCGGCGGGCAGCCCGAGACGCGCGACCACCTGCTCCACGCGCCGCTCGAGGCGCCAGGCGTCGAGGCGATCGAGCTCCTGCTGGAGGCGGCCGAGCCGTTCGATGGCCTCGGCCGAGCCCGAGGCCGCCACGGCCTGGGCCGCGGCGTGGTAGGCGGCGGCCAGCGCGCCAGGCTCGCCCAGCCCATCGGCGACGACCGCAAACACGGGACGGCTGTCGCCCGTCGGCACCTCCTGGGCGAGCTGCGCGACGCGTACACCGGCTGCCCGGCGGACGCGGCCGCGGTCCGGCGCGATGGCGCCAGCCACGACGCCGAGCAGCGTCGACTTGCCGGCACCGTTGCGCCCGAGCAGGCACACCCGCTCGCCGCGGTCGAGCCGCAGCGTCACGCCGTCGAGCAGGGGCGCCTGCCCGAATGACAGCGAGACGTCCTCGAGCTCCAGGAGTGTCACCAGCGACTTACCTGTCCCGGCGCAGCCGCTCGAAGGCCGCCGACATCGCCGTCGACGGCGGTGGCGCGGACGGACGCGGACGCGCGCCCGACGCCGGCGGCTTCGCCGCGCCGTTCGGACGTGCCCCGGCGCGCGCCGGACGGCCCGCCGACTTCGCGGGGCGCTCGCCCTTCCGCATCGTGAGCGCCACACGCTGGCGCGGCAGGTCCACCTCGAGCACGGTCACCGTCACGATGTCACCTGCCTTCACGACGTCGCGCGGGTCCTTCACGAACCGGTCGGCCAGCTGCGAGACGTGGACGAGGCCGTCGTGGTGCACGCCGATGTCGACGAAGGCGCCGAAGTTGGCGACGTTGGTCACCACCCCCTCGAGCGTCATCCCGGGACGCAGGTCCTCCAGCGTGTGCACACCGTCGCTGAAGCGCGCCGTCCGGAACTCCGGCCGCGGGTCGCGGCCTGGCTTCTCGAGCTCCCGCAGGATGTCGCGCACGGTGGGGGCGCCGAACCGATCATCGGCAAACGCCTCCGGCTGAAGCGTCCGGAGGAACCTGCCATCGCCGATGAGCGACGGGATGTCACGTCCCGTCGCCTGCGCGATGCGCTCCACCACCGGGTACGCCTCGGGATGGACGGCCGACGCGTCGAGGACGTTGTCGCCGCGCACGCGCAGGAATCCTGCCGCCTGCTCGAAGGTTTTCTCGCCGAAGCGCGGCACCTCGCGCAGCTGCGCGCGCGACGTGAACGGCCCGTGCTCCGATCGGTACGCGACGATCTGGGACGCGATGCGCGGCGTGAGGCCCGAGATGCGCGACAGCAGTGCCGGCGAGGCGGTGTTCACGTCGGCCCCCACCGCGTTGACGCAGTCCTCGACCACGCCGTCGAGCGTGCGGGCGAGCGCGACCTGGCTCACGTCGTGCTGATACTGCCCCACGCCTATCGCCTTCGGCTCGATCTTCACCAGCTCGGCCAGCGGATCCTGGAGGCGGCGCGCGATCGAGACGGCACCGCGCAGCGTCACGTCGAGGTCGGGCAGTTCCTTCGCGGCGAGCTCGGACGCCGAGTACACCGACGCCCCCGCCTCCGACACGACGACGCGCGTGAGGCCGAGCTCGGGATGCCTCGCCATCAGGTCGGCAACGAGGCGCTCGGTCTCTCGCGAGGCGGTGCCGTTGCCGATGGCGACGAGATCCACCCGGTGTACCCGGCACAGCTCGGCGAGCGTCGCGAGCGCGCCGTCCCAGTCCTTGCGCGGCTCGTGCGGGAAGATGGTCGCCGTCGCGGCGACGGCGCCGACGGCGTCGACGACGGCGACCTTCACGCCCGTCCGGATGCCGGGGTCGAGCCCCATCGTCACCCGTGCGCCGGCAGGTGCGGCAAGCAGCAGATCGCGCAGGTTGGTACCGAAGACGCGAATCGCCTCCTGCTCGGCCAGATCGCGCAGGCGCTGCTCGGTGTCGTTCTCCAGCTTCGGCCGCAGCCGCGCGCGCCAGGCGACGCGCACCGCCTGCTGCAGCCAGTCGTCGGCGGGACGCCCACGATGCTCGACGCCGGCCAGCGCGGCGATGCGGCGTTCGGGCTCGCCCGGTCCCGTCCCGCCCTGCTCGTCGTC
>CAYSHC010000028.1:0-42906 GCA_964430855.1 uncultured Vicinamibacteraceae bacterium | reverse complement strand
CGAACGCGCACGTCCCGACGAAGCTGATCACGGCGACGCCGAACGCGACGTCGAGAAACTCACGGCGTTGCGTGGTGGCCGCCGTCAGTGCGGCCGCGGCAACGGCCACACCCGTCAGCATGTCCATCGCCACGACGCGATCGACAAACGTCGGCCCCACGATCATGCGCCACGCCGCCGCCGCCAGCGGCAGCATCAGCACCAGGGTGAGGACGTCGTTCAGGGTCATCGTTCGAGCCTCGCAATGCGGCGCTCGAAGGCCTGCCGGATCCCGGCGACTGTCGCCTCGGCGGACCGGACGTCGAGCGCATGCACGTACAGCGTGCGGCGGTCGTCGCTGACGTGCAGGGAGCACGTGCCGGGCGTCAGGGTGACGAGATTGGCAAGCAGCGCGATGCCGAGATCGGTCCGCAGCGCGATCGGCACGGCGACAATCGCCGAGTCCGTCCGAGGACTGCGCGCGAAGGCGGCCTTCGCGACCAGGAAGGACGAGATCGCCAGCTCGTACAGGAACACCGCGCCGAGCGCGGTCGCATCAACGATCCACGAGAGGGACGTTCGGGCCATCAGCGTGCCTCCCTTCCGTCCGGGTGGAGGACCGCCGCGACGTAGCTGTCGGGGTTGGCAAGCGACTCCGCTGCGCCGGTGGCGTACGCGACGAGCGGCTCCGGCCAGATGCTGAAGCCAATCGTGACGGCCGCCAGAAGCCCGCTCGCCGCGACCATCGGCAGCGGCAGGCCGCGGGTGGTTTCCCGCCCGGCAGCCGCGGGACGCCAGAAGCCCTCGATCCAGATCTTGCTCATCGAGAACAGCGTCAGCAGGCCGACGGCCAGCCCGACGCCGCCGAGCCACGCCTGACCGCTCCTGAAGCTGGCGTCGATGACGAGCAGCTTGGCCCAGAAGCCGGACAGCGGCGGCACCCCGGCAAGCGACAGCGCAGGCACGAGGAACAGTGCCGTCAGCACCGGACTCGCGGACATGAGGCCGCCTGCCCGGCGCAGGTCGTAGCTGCCGCACGCCCGGTGGATGAGGCCGGCCACGAGGAACAGGTTCGCCTTCACGAGCATGTGGTGCACCACGTAGAAGATGGCGCCAGCAAGCGCAGCCGGTGTCGCGATGGCGAGCCCCATCAGCATGTAGCCGATCTGGCTGACGATGTGGAAGGCCAGGATCCGCCGCACGTCCCACTGCACCATCGCGCCCAGAACGCCGAAGACCATCGTGCACGCCGCGACGCCGGCCATCACCTCGCGGAGGCCGATCGCCTCGATCGGGAAGATCAGCGTGAACACGCGGAAGCTGGCGTAGACGCCCACCTTCGTCAGCAGGCCTGCGAAGAGGGCCGTGATGGCGATCGAGCCGGTGTGGTACGAGGCCGGCAGCCAGAAGAACAACGGGAAGACGCCGGCCTTGATGCCGAACCCGCACAACAGGAGCGCCGCGGCAATCGCCAGGCTGGGCGACGGCGGCCGGGACGAGACGGCCGTGGCCAAGTCCGCCATGTTCAGCGTGCCCGTCGAACCGTAGAGGACCGCGACGCCGGTGAGGAACAGAAGCGTCGAGAGCAGGTTGAGCACCGCGTACCTGAACGTGCCATCGAGCTGCGGCCGCGTCCGGCGGATGACCAGGAGCGCCATCGCCGCGATCAGCATGAGCTCGAACCAGACGTACAGGTTGAACAGGTCGCCGGTCAGGAAGGCGCCGTTCACGCCCGCCAGCAGCCCCAGCAGGAGCGGGTAATAGCCCGCATGCTCGTCCCGGCGCCTGACGTCCGCCAGCCCGAAGACGAGCGTCGCGAGGCCGATCAGGCCCGTCACCGCCGCCATCGCCGCGCCCAGCGCGTCCACCGCGAAGACGACGCCGAAGGGCGGGGGCCAGCCGCCGAAGCCGACCACCTGCATCCCGTGCCGGCGGACGGCGTCGAGCAGCAGCAGCGCCGACGCCGCCGTCAGGATTGCCGCGGCCGCCGCCGTCGCACGTTGCGCCCCGCGGAAACTCCGGAGGCACGCCGCCGCTGCCGTGCCGCACAACGGCACCAGCACGGGCCACAGCGCGGCATGCGCCACGATGAAGGCGGTCATGCGGCACCTCCGTCCTCGAACGGCGAGCCGAGGCGCTCCGCCTCGTCGATGCGCCCGATGTCGAGCGAGCCCATCGACGTGAAGATCCGGAGGGCAAGCGCCGCCCCGAACGCCGTCAGCGCGAATCCGATCACGATGGCGGTCAGGACGAGGGCCTGCGGAAGCGGGTTGGCCGCCGTCGCGGGGAGGACGACCTCTCCCGGGGCGATCACCGGCGGTGCGGATGCGCCAATGCGCCCCGCGTAGAAGATGAGCAGGTTCACCGCCGCCGAGATGAGCGCGATGCCCAGCAGCGTGCGGACAATGTGCCTCGACAGGACGAGATACACGCCGCAGGCGCTGATCAGGGCAATCACGAATGCGTACAGGACGGACATGGTCAAGGGCTCCGGTAGAAGCGGATGACGAGCGCGAGGACGCCGCCCAGCACGACGGCGTAGACGCCGAGGTCGAAGACGAACGTCGTGCCGAGGGCGACGCCGCCGACGCTGCCCCACTGGTGCGAGAGATAGGCCCCGTCCACGACCAGGCCGGGCAGGCCGCTGCACAGCGTGCAGAGCAGGCCGGCTCCGAGCAGCACCGTCGGGTCGAAGAGGACCCAGCGACGTGCGACGTGCACGCCCTCCGACAGTGCGAGGATCGCGAAGCCCGAGGCCGCGATGAGCCCGCCGACGAAGCCGCCGCCCGGCTCGCTGTGACCGCGGGCGAGCACGTACAGCGAGGCCGCCACCATCGCGACGGTCACGACCCTGACGACTGCGGAGAAGATGAGCGACTGCATGGCTAGCGCCCCCCTGCGGGCCGTACGCGGCGCAGCAGCGACCAGACGCCGAGCGTGGCCAGCGCCACGACGGTGATCTCTCCCACGGTGTCGAGCCCGCGGTAGTCGACGAGGATGACGTTCACGACATTGCGGCCATGCGCCTCGACGTAGCTGGTCGTCGCGAAGTATTCCGTCAGACGCGCGTCGAACGGCAGCGCGATCATCGTCGTCAGCGCGACGAAGACGACGGCGCCGACCGCGGCGCCGAGCACGCCGTCGTGCCAGCGCTCACGGCGCGTCCGCGTCGCGCCCGTCAACGGGATCCGCAGGAGCAGGGCGGCGAAGATGACGACCACGAGCACCTCGACGGCAAACTGCGTGAGCGCGAGGTCGGGTGCACCGTTCATCAGGAAAATCAGCGCCAGGCCGAAGCCGACGACGCCGACCGCGATCAGCGCCGTCAGCAACGAGGACGCCCGCGCGGCCGCCACGGCGCCTGCGGCCATCACGACCAGCACGATGGCGGAGGGCGCGTCGGCCGGGCCCGGGCTGATGCCGTCAGGGAGCGGCCCGCCAGAGCCGGCCAGTGTCACCGCCGTCACGCCCACGACGAACCAGAGGACGAAGGACGAGTACCGGTGCTGATCGCCGCTCTGGAGCACGCGCGTGGAGACGCCGGCGAGTGCCAGGATCCCGTCGTACACGCGGCGGTAGCCGGCGTCGCCGAGCAGCGACACGAGCGGCCGGACTGCCGACAGCCGTGCGTGGAGGCGATCCCAGAACCACGCCACGACCAGGCCGGATGCCACGACGACGGCGCTCAGCGCGAGCGACGGCGTCGCGCCGTGCCACAGGGCCAGCGACACGTGGTGCGGCGCCGCGCGCAACGCGCCTGCGGCGGCATCGACGACGCTGCCGACCGACAGCGCTGGCCCCAGGCCGAACACGACGCCGACCACCGCGAGCACGAGCGGAGCCGCCAGCAGGCCTGGTGATTCCTGCGGTCCGGCCGGCAATGCGCCCTCCCTCCTCCCGACGAACGGCCTGACGCCCGCGACGACGGCGATCGCCACGAATGTGGTGCTTGCGACCATCGTGGCCACCAGCCCGAGCATGTTGCCCGCGTGCAGGTGCGCGTCGAGCACCATCTCCTTGCCTGTGAACGCGAGCGTCGGCGGCAGGCCGGCCATGGCGAGGGCGGCCAGCGCCGCGGCCGCCGCGGTGCCGGGAAGGACGCGCCCGAGCCCTGCGAGGCGTGCGAGCCGGTCGTCGTGCGCGACGTGAATCACGGTGCCCGCGCAGAAGAACAGCGCGGCCTTGTACAGGGCGTGCGCCAGGATGAACACCACGGCCGCGCTCGCGGCCGCCTCGCTCCGCACGCCGATGAGCACGACGAGCAGCGCCAGCGACGCGACCGTCGACTCGGCGAGCACCGCCTTGTAGGTGGCCGACATCACGGCACGGGTCGCCGCGATGAGCATGGTGATCGAGCCAATGGCCACCAGCAGGGGCCCGAATGCGGCAACCTCTGCAAACACGCCGTCGAAGCGCGCCAGCAGGTAGACGCCGAGCTTCACCATCGTCGCGGAGTGCAGGTACGCCGAGGCCGGTGTGGGCGCCTCCATCGCCGCCGGGAGCCAGAAGTGGAACGGGAACTGGGCCGACTTCGTGCACGCGCCCGTGACCACGAGCAGCAGCGCGGGGATCGCCACCGGGCTCGCGGCCAGCACCGGTGCCTGTGCGGCGAGGCCTGCCAGCGAGAAGGTCCCGGCGGTCGTGCCGAGCAGCAGGATTCCGGCCAGGAGTGCCAGGCCGCCGCCCGCGGTCACGAGCAGCCCCTGAAGGGCCGCCTTGCGCGCACCGGGCCGCTCCGCGTGGAAGCCGATGAGCAGGAACGAAAGAAAGCTCGTCGCCTCCCAGAACATGAAGAGGCTGATGAGATCGTCCGCCAGGACGGCCCCCAGCATCATGCTCATGAACAGGAGGATCAGGCGCAGGAAACGCGCAGAGGCATCGGCCGCCCTGCCGAAGTACGCGCCTGCGTAGATGGCGACGAGCGTGCCGATGCCCGTGATGATCAGCGTGAACAGCCAGGAGAACCCGTCGAGCCGGAGCGAGAGCGAGACGCCGAGGCTCGGGACCCACGCCACCCCGGCGAGGTGCGCGCCATCGGCAGGCAGGCTCCACCCGAGGTGCAGGAAGAAGGCAAACAGCGCCGCCGGCACGGCGCCCGCGACCCAGCCGCCATACGGCGCGACGCGCCGAAGGATGGGCCCGCAGCAGGCGGCGACGACGATGCACGACAGCAGGGCCGTCAGCACGGCGCCCGTCCAGGCGCGTCCGCCGGCCCGACGTGCGCGCCGATATGCCGCTGTCTCAGGTCATGCGAACCGCCGCCAGGGGCGTGCGGAAGCGCTTCAGTGCACGCAGAACGGATCCAGCTGGCGACAGGCCGACAGGCGATGGCGATCCTCCTGGTCGTTGCGACCATGAGGATGGCGGCCCGACCATCCAGCGCCTGCAGTGACGTGCCACTGCACCCTTCGTGTGCCTTCCAGTATAGCCGAACGTCCGCGCCCGTCAGCCGGGCCGGGGCACTCGGAGCGCGGGCGTGCACCCGGCTGCCCGCTGTCGATCTGTCGGACGGGTCAGGACGTCACGCGGCCGGGCGCTTCACGTGCCGCAGCCAGTACTGCCGCACGGCGACGGCCGCCAGGGCGAGCAGGAGCAGCCACATCGCACGTGACTCGATCCAGCGCAGGACGTCTCCGAGGTTGCCGAGGTGGTCGTGCAGCCGGTAGCCCACCCATAGCAGCAGCGGCACCAGGATCACGATGCCGAGCACGTCGTAGAGCACGAAGCGCCACGGGCGCACGCCCGACATCCCGGCGCCGACAAAGCAGATCATCCGCGTGCCCGGCACGAGGCGGCAGACGAACACGGCCGCGTCGCCATACCGGGAGAACCACCGCGTCGCCTGCCGGATGCGTGCCGGCCTCACGAGGCCGGACAGGCGGCCGCCGCGGTTCGCGTGCGTGCGCAGGTAGCGCCCGAAGCCGTACAGCACGAGGTCGGTGATCACCATGCAGACGGCGGCGAGCGGCAACGCCACCGACCACGAGAACACGCCCTCGGCCACGAGGTAGCCCCCGACCAGCAGCAGGAGGTCCTCGGTGATCGGCGAGCCGAGCGGCGTCACCAGGAACAGCAGGATGTAGGCCTGGTAACCCCATTGGACCAGGAAGTCGGCGACGGCCGAGGGAGTCATGCCTTCTGGGCCCCGAGGGGCGACGGGCGCCTCCCCGTGCCCGCCCGCGGAGGATGTGTCACTGACCGCGTTCTCCCACGCGGCGGATGCGGAGGAAGTTCGCGTCGAACCGGGTGAGGTCGGCGTTCACGCTGACAAACACGATCGTGCTCCCGGCCTCGAGCACGCCCCGCGCGACGAGGTGCCGCTCGATGGCCATGCCCGACGGATCCGCGAGGATGTCCGCGTCGACGGCGTGCGGCTCGAGCCCCCGCCACAGCACCAGCCGCCGCGCCGTCGCCTCGTCTGGCGCGATGGCGTGCACGGGGACGAACGGCCGCAGCGACGACAACATGCGTGCGGTCCAGCCGTGACGCGTCACGGCGACGATGGCATCGGCGTGGGCGCTGGCCGCCAGCGTGAGGGCTGCCTCGCAGACGGCGCGGTTGTGCGGCACGTCGGGAATGACACGCTCCACCGTCGGCTGCGGCGCGTTGCGGAGGCTCTCGACGTCGCGGATGACGGCGTCGAGGATGCGCACCGCCTCCACCGGGTAGTCGCCGGCGGCGGTCTCGCCGGAGAGCATGATGGCGTCCACCGAGTCGTCCACGGCGTTGGCGGCATCGCTCACCTCCGCCCGCGTGGGACGAGGCGCGGTGCGCATCGACTCGAGCACCTGCGTCGCGACGATGACCGGCACGCCGAGCGCCTGCGCGCGGCGCGTGATCTCCTTCTGGATCCGGGGCACGCTCTCGAGCGGCACTTCGTTGCCCAGGTCGCCGCGCGCCACCATCACGCCGTCGCACTCGGCAAGGATCGCGTCGAGGTTGGTGAGCGCCTGCGGCCGCTCGATCTTCGCGACGAGCATGGCCGGCGACTCCAGCTCGGCCAGCGCCGCGCGGGCGTCGCGCAGGTCCTGCGGGCGTTGCACGAAGCTGAGCGCCACGAGATCGGCGCCGAGCTCGACGCCGAAGCGGAGGTCGTCGCGGTCCTTGTCGGTCAGCGCGGCGGCAGGCAAGGCGACGTCCGGCGCGTTGATTCCCTTGTGCTCGCCGAGCAATCCGCCGACGACCACTTCCGTGTCGACGCGCACGCCGTCGGTGCCAAGCACCCTCAGCTCGAGCTTCCCGTCGTCGAGCAGCAGGCGCATGCCGGGGACGCTGGCCTTCGCCAGGCCGTCGAACGTCGTGAAGACCACGCCGTCGCGTCCGACGTCGTCGCCGGTGACAATCGCGAGGCGGTCGCCGCGCACGAGCTGCATGGGCAGGCCACCTGGCAGCCGCCCGGTGCGGATCTTCGGCCCGCTCAGGTCCTGGAGGATGGCGAGCGGGCGTTCCAGCCGCTCGCTCGCCCGGCGAACGCGCGCGAAGCTCGCCGCGTGCTCGTCGTGCGATCCGTGCGAGAAGTTGAGTCGGAAGATGTCGACGCCCGCGCTCGCCAGGGCGAAGACGCGTTCGTCAGTCGCGCTCGACGGCCCGAGAGTGGCGATGATCCTGGTCTGTCGCACGCGCGCCTCAGCATACAATCTCCCCTGTCCGTGAAGCCAGCGAGCCACCTCCCGCAGCACATCTCCGACGCCGCCCGGGCCCTCAGGGCACGCGAGATCCGCGCGACCGATCTGCTCGAGGCGTGCCTGGCCCGCATCGACGCCCTCAATCGGACGCTCAACGCTTTCATCACCGTGGATGCCGACGGCGCACGGGCGGCAGCGGCGGCGGCCGATGCCGAGCTCGACGCCGGCCGCTGGCGCGGGCCGCTGCACGGCGTGCCCGTCTCGCTCAAGGACCTGCTCGACCAGCAGGGACTCGTCACGACCGCGGGCTCGCGGTCGATGCAGGACGTCGCGACAGGCGACGCACCGACGGTGGCGCACCTGCGCGCGGCGGGCGCCGTCCTCGTGGGCAAGACGAACATGCACGAGTTCGCCATGGGGACGACGTCCGACGACTCGGGCTTCGGACCCGTGCGCCACCCGCTGGCGCTGTCGCGTTCGCCGGGCGGATCGAGCGGCGGCTCCGCGGTGGCGGTGGCCACGGGCATGTGCCTCGGTTCCATCGGCTCCGACACCGGCGGCTCCATTCGCATCCCCGCGGCGGTGTGCGGTCTCGTCGGCCTGAAACCGGCCTGGGGCGACGTGACACTGGACGGCTCGGTGCCTCTCAGCCCGGCGCTGGATTGCCTTGGCCCTATCGCCCGGAGTGTCGACGACGCGTGGGCGCTGCTCGACGGGCTGACGGGCCGGCAACGCCCCGTGCCCGACGCGCCGTCGCCCGGACGCGTACGCGCACGCGTGCCGCGCGCGCTCGTCGAACAGCAGATCGCGCCCGACGTACTCGCGGTGTTCGACGCGACGCTGAGGCGGCTGGCCGATGCGGGCGTGCAGTCCACGGACGTCACCCTCGAGACGGCGTCATTGCTCGTGCCCGCCTACGTGACCATCGTCATGTACGAGGCGCTCGAGTATCACACGCCGCGGATGGCGGCGCATGGCCACCAGTACACGCCGCGCGTCAGGGCGCGGCTCGACGGGGTGCCGTCGCCGTCGCGCGAGGAGTACGAGGCCGCGCTCGAGGCACGCGCGCGTATCGAGGCCGAGGTGCAGGCGCTCGTCGGGGGCGGCGATGTCCTGCTGCTGCCGACGCTGGCCCTCGAGCCACCGCACGTCGGCGCCGAGACGGTACGAGTCGGCTCGGCGGAGGTGCCGGTACGCCCCGCGATGCTGCGGCTCACACAGCCGTTCAACCTTTCGCGGCACGCCGCGCTGTCGCTGCCCTGTGGTGCCACGCCCGCCGGCTTCCCGGTGGGTCTCCAGGTCGTCGGCCGCTCGACCATCGACGTCGTTGCCGTGGGTCGCGCGATCGCCGGCGTCGTGGCAAGCTGATCGGATGCTCAGCCGGGCATTTCACCGCTGGGAGTATCAACTCGCGAACAGGACGACCGACCGCGTGGTCCGTCCGTTCGAGTGGGGACGCGACTGGCTGCCGGATACCCCGGAGATCGACGACGAGGGCGCGGCGGTCGAGGCCTACGCGGCGCGGGCGCTCGCCGACAGCGACGCGTTCTTCGCCGTCACGCCGCCGCCGGCCTACGAGCTCAGCGCCACCGGACACCTGACGTTCGAGACCGCGCGGCCGACGCCGCATGCCGAGAACAACGTCGTGCACGCGCGGCTGTTCAAGGCGCCGGGACCACAGCGGCGCGCCGTGGTCGTGCTGCCGCAGTGGAACGCCGACGCGGAGGGCCACGTCGGCCTCGCCCGGCTGTTTGCGCGCTTCAGGATGACAGCGCTGCGCCTGAGCCTGCCGTACCACGACTGGCGGATGCCCCCGGAACTCCACCGCGCCGACTACATCGTCTCGAGCAATGTCGCCAGGACGCTCGAAGTGTGCAGGCAGGCCGTGCTCGACGCGCGGCGCGCGGTGGCGTGGCTCGCCTCGCAGGGCTACAGCTCGATCGGCATCTGCGGCACGAGCCTGGGCTCGTGCCTCGCGATGCTGACCGCGGCGCACGAGCCCCTCGTCAAGGCCGCCGCGCTGAACCACATCTCGCCGTACTTTGCCGACGTCGTGTGGGAGGGCCTCTCGACGCGCCACGTCCGCGCTGGCCTCGACGGCCACGTGACGCTCGATCAGCTGCGCCGCATCTGGCTGCCCATCAGTCCGCACCCGTACCTCGAGCGGCTCCGCGGCAAGGCGACGCTGCTCGTCTACGCGCGCTACGACACGACGTTCCCGGTGCGCCTCTCGAAGATGCTCGTGGACGAGTTCCGCCAGCGCGGGCTGCCGCACACGCTGAAGGTGCTGCCGTGTGGCCACTACTCCACCGGCTCGACGCCGTTCAAGTACATCGACGGCTACTGGCTCACGAGCTTCCTCGTCCGGGCGCTCAGGCAGCCTTGAGCGCCTCGCGGCAAGCGAGGGCGCGCCTCGCGGTCAGCGGCGCGCGGTACGCGGTGCGGTAAGCGGTAGACGGCACGCGGCAAGCGGAACTCACAGATAGCTGAGGATCCCGCGAACGGCCGTGGCGATGACCTCGGCGATCGCCGACACGAAGGGTGCCACGTCGCCCGTGGCGACGGCGTCGGCTACCGTCACGGGATCGGTCAGCAACAGCCAGAGCGTCGCGACAGCCAGCGTGACGGCCACTGCGACGATGATTCCGGCGAGGCTGAGCCCGGCCCTCACCAGACTCACGTGTCTCCCCCTCCAGATGGGTTAGGACGCTCCAGCCCGGCGGCCGGTTCGCCGCCAATCATCCCACAGGTATCCGCCTCAGGAACGGAGGAGCTGGTCGGCGAGGCGTTCCTCGACGGGGCCGAGGCCCAGTTCGTCCAGGCCGGCGCGCGCCACCGCCGGGTCGCCGACGATCACCGCGTGCATGCCGGCGCTTGCCAGCCACTGCCGGGCTGCCGCCGTCACGGCGTCCGCGGTGACGGCGTTCACGCGGTCGACGAACTGGTCGATGGTGTCGTCGGGCAGGTCGAACAGCGCGAGCTGCGCGATGGCACGCCCGATCTGCGCGGCCGTCTCGAAGCCGCGGGCGTAGCCGAGCGTCAGGGCGCTCTTCGCCTGCGCGAGCTCGTCGTCGCCAGGCGGGCGGCTCCCCCCGATGGCGTCGAGTTCCTCGAGCACGTCGCGCACCGAACTGACCGTGGCGTCGGGCTGCACGCTCGACTGCACGACGAACGGCCCCGGCTGCCTGAGGAACTGGAACGCGCTGCGCGCGCCGTAGGTGACGCCCTTCTCCTCGCGCAGCTTCGAGTTGATGCGGCTGACGAACGCGCCGCCGACGAGCGTGTTGAGCACGAGCAGCGTGTGATAGAGCGTCGTGGCGCGCGGCACCGCCACGCGGCACACTCGCAGCTCCGACTGCGCCGCACCGGCGCGCGGCACGAAGACGAGCCTGGCGCCCGCGGAAGGCAGCTCGCCGTAGTCGGGAGGCTCGTCCCGCCGCGGCCCCAGCGAGACGTGACGCCGGACGAGCGACTCGAACGTGGCGTGGTCGATGTCGCCGACCGCAATCAGCGTCGTGCGGCCGGCCGCGCAGCGCGCGTGCCTCGCCCTGACGTCGTCGACCGTGAAGCGCTCGAGCGATGCCTCGGTGCCGAGGGCCGGCCGCCCGTACGCGTGGCCGCCGTAGAGGTGCTGCATCGCGACGAGGTCGGCCAGCGCGGCCGCGGAATGTCGCACCTGGCGGACCCGGTTGAGCCGGAGTGCGCGGACGCGGGCGAAGTCGCCCTCGTCGAACCTCGGGCGCTCGGCCATGTCGGCGAGCAGCGCGAAGGCCGCCTCCGCATGCGACGAGAGCGCCGTGAGCGACAGCAGCGTGGCGTCGTGGCCGATGTCGGTGTCGAGGCGTCCGCCGACACGGGCCAGCGCCTCGTGAAACGCCGTCATCGGCAGCGCCTGCGTGCCCTCGTCGAGCATGTCGGCGGTGAGCGCGGCGAGGCCCGGCTCGTGCGGCGCATCGTTCGCGCTGCCGTCGTGCCACAGCCACACGAAGTGCACAAGCGGCAGCGCGCGCCGTTCGACCGTCCGGATCTCGAGCCCGGGCCCAAGCAGACTGCGCGTCGGCACCGGGAAGTGCAGCCCCGGCGACGGCAGGACGTCGGGCATCCTGCGCCGGTCGAGGCTCACGACGCCACCGCCGGGATCGCGCCAGTCAGGCCGAGCACTGTCTTGCCCATCGGCACCACGCCGAGCGAGACCGACGGCCTGCGCAGCCATGTCGAGGCGGCCTCGAGGACGTCCGCTGTCGTCGCGTCGCGATACCTGGCCCTGTCGTGCTCCATGTACCCCGGGTCGCCGCAGTACACGTTGTAGGCGTTCAGCTGATCCGACTTGCCCGAGAACCCGCCGACGGTCTGGAGGCGGTAGACGAAGTGCGCTTCCACCTGCACGCGCGCGCGCTCGAACTCGTCGGGCGTCACGGGCGACTCGCACACCGCGTCAATCTCCTCGAGGAGCGCATCGCGCAGCGCATCGAGCGTGACGTCGGGCGCTGCCGTCGCGACGGCCTGGAACAGGCCGCTCAGTTCGCGTGACCCCTGGACGGCCACCACCTCGGTCGCGAGCCTGCGCTCGACCACGAGCCGCCTGTAGAGGCGCGACGTCTTGCCGCCGCCGAGCATCTCGGCGAGCAAATCGAACTCGGCGTCGCCGGGCCGGAAGAGCGCCGGGGAGTGCCAGGCGATGTAGAGACGCGGCAGCTCCACACGATCTTCAAGCAGCAGCAGGCGATCTGCGTCGAGCCCGGGCGGCGCGGCCGTCACCGGCTCGACCGGCGGGCCCGCGGGGATATCGGCGAAGTAGCGCTCGGCCAGCGCGAAAGCCGCCTCCGTGTCGATGTCGCCCGCCAGCACGAGCGACGCGTTGGCCGGGTGGTAGTACCGGGCGAAGAACGCGTGGACCTCGTCGAGCGTCGCGGCGCGCAGGTCGTCCGCGTAGCCGATCGTCGGCCAGCGGTAGGGATGCGCCTCGTCGTAGAGCGCGTTCGCGAGCGCGATGCTCGCCATGCCGTACGGGCGGTTCTCGTAGTTCTGCCGGCGCTCGTTCAGCACCACCTCGCGCTGCGTCTCGAACTTCTGCGCCGTCAGCGCGGGCAGCAGAAAGCCCATGCGATCCGACTCGAGCCAGAGCGCGAGCTCCAGCGCGCCGACGGGGATGACTTCCCAGTAGTTCGTGCGGTCCGCGCTCGTCGAGCCGTTCACCGACGCCCCCGCACGCTGGAGCGGCGCGAAGTAGCCGCTGTCGTGGTGCGCGGAGCCCTCGAACATGAGGTGCTCGAAGAGGTGCGCGAAGCCCGTGCGTCCCACGCGCTCGTTCTTCGAGCCGACGTGGTACCAGATGTTCACGGCCACGATCGGCAGCGCGTGGTCCTCGTGGACGATGACGTCGAGGCCGTTGGCGAGCGTGCGCCTGGCGAACGGGATGTGCATGCGCAAGGGAGGAGCGACGCGCGCGTCGCTCCCCGGGCTGTTCGAGTGCGTACTCAGGGGCGCGGCGGCAGCTTCAGCTTCTGCCCGACCTGGATCTTGTCGGGGTCGGAGAGCTGGTCGCGGTTGAGCTCGAAGATCTTCGGGTAGGCGTTGGCGTCGCCGAGGTAGGCCTTGGCGATCTTCGACAGCGTGTCGCCGCTCTTCACCTCGTGGTAGCCGTAGATGCTGTCGTCGGCGACGGAGATGTCGGCGGCGACCTCCTGCTCCCAGTTCGCGTGCTGCTTGAGCGCGGTCCAGAACGCGTCGCGATCCTGCGGGTGGCGCGCCGTGCCCTTCAGCTTCAGCTTGCCGTCCTGCTCGGTGACGGTGAGGTTGCTGATGTTGTGCGTGCCGGCGCTGTCGATGAGCCCCTTGTACTTGTCTTGTAGAGCCAAGCGTTACCTCCCTTTGCTGGTGTTGACGGTCAGGAAACCGGGGTGAGCGGGATGGCCTTGAACGAGTGGATCGACACCTGCGCCGCCACCTGCTCGGCCACCGCGACGAGGGCCTGCGCCGCCGGCGCGTCGGGCGTCGTGACGACGATGGGCAGGCCCGTGTCGCCGCCAGCGCGCACGGGTTCGGCGATGGGCACGGCGCCGAGGAACGGGATGCTCAGGTCCTCGGCCAGCCGCTGGCCGCCGCCGCGGCCGAACAGATCGCTCTCGCGTCCGCAGCCGGGGCACGGGAAGTAGCTCATGTTCTCGACCAGGCCGAGAACCGGCACCGTCAGCTTCTGGTACATCTGCACGGCCCGCCGCGTGTCAGCGACCGAGACGATCTGGGGCGTGGTGACGACCACGGCGCCCGTCACGCTGACGTGCTGGCTCAGGCTCAGCGCCACGTCACCCGTGCCGGGCGGCATGTCGATGACGAGGTAGTCGAGGTCGTCCCAGCGCACGTCGTGCAGGAACTGGCGCAGCACGCTGTGGAGCATCGGCCCGCGCCAGATCACGGCGTCGGAGTCGCTCGCGAGGAACCCCATCGACACGCACTGCACGCCGAACTTCTCGACGGGCAGGATCCGCTTGCCGTCGGTCTCGAGCGACGCGCGCACCCCGAGCATGATGGGGACGTTCGGGCCGTAGATGTCGGCATCGAGCAGGCCCACGCGGCCGCCCTTCGCCGCGAGCGCGAGCGCGAGGTTCACGGCGACGGTCGTCTTGCCGACGCCACCCTTGCCGGCGCCGACAGCGATGACGTTCTTCACGCCCGGGATGGCCTGCCGCCCGCCCTGGCTCACCGTCGTGGTCCGCACGCTCGAGGTCATCTCGATCCGCACGTCGCGGACGCCCTCGAGCGCGGCGACGGCGGCGTGGGCCTGGTCGCGCAGCTGATCCTTGACCGGGCAGGCCGGGGTGGTCAGCTCGATCGAGAAGCTGACGAGACCGGAGTCCTCGTCGATGGCGAGGTGCTTGACGAACCCCAGCGACACGATGTCGCGGCGCAGGTCGGGATCCTGCACCACCTTGAGGGCCTCGAGGACGGCGTCGGGAGAGGGCATGGCCATGGCGCTGGGGCGATCTTATCAGCCCGGGCCACGCCAGACGTGCGAAAGGCGCCTTCCGGACGAGCCGGAGGCGCCCCAGGTGGATGCTTGAGCTCACCGCGGACCGCGGGCCCGCGAACCGCTTCCCGCAGACCGCGTCCGCGGACCACTTGCCGCGGCCGTGCGCGGGCGGTCGTCAGACGCCGCCGACCTGCTTCATCGCCATGTCGCCGACGATGGGCAGCTTGAACCACTCGCCCTGGTAGGCCTTGAGCATCAGGACGATCCAGAGGATGAGCCCGATCGGCACCAGGAACAGGCTGAACAGCGAGAGGATCCACCCGATGAACGGGATGAAGCCGACGATCATGAACGCGATGTTCACCAGGAACAGCCCGATGAACGTCATGACCGACTGCATCGCGTGGAAGCGGACGAACTTGCTCTCCTTCTCCACCACCAGGAAGACGATCCCCGTGATGAAGCCCGCCACGTAGGCCAGCAGGCCCGCGAGGTTGGCATCGAGGCCGGTTGACGACTTCTCCTGTACGACGTTCATGTCAGCAGTGCTCCTGTACGCCGGGCATGGCGTGCGCGGGAGGGCGCAGCGGGCCAGCCTCGACTATTGATGCTAACGGCCGCCGGCCGGAAGCCGAACGTACCGACGCGGACGCCTCTGGAATCGGCTCATCATACAGGTTCATCAGTCGGCTCGAAATCGACTTTCGCGCCGTCCTGCAGGAGCACCCACGCGGTGTAGATCGCGAGCGCCGTGCCGAACGGGATGACGAAGAGGTTCACCACCCCGAGCGCGATGGCCGCAAGCCTGGCCCACGGCCGGCGATCGCGGAGCGACCAGCCGATGGCTGCCATCGTGCCGGCCCACAGCGCGAACGTCACCGACAGCCCGAAGAACACCGCGGCCGCGAGGCTCGACGCGACGTCCGGCGCGCCCTCGCCGCGGATGCCGAACGCGCCGAACCCGAGCGCCGCCAGCGAGATCGCGACGAGCAGCGCGAGCCACCCGGCGACGAGGTGCAGCCGGGCGAGCAGGTCGATATGGAGGGCGAGGCGGGTCAACGGATGCGCACACGCGCGTCGATGATCACGGTCGGCGTGTGTGCACCCTCGAGGCGGTAGCGGAGTCGCGCGCCATCGCGGACGTTCTTCGGCACGCGCAGCAGCACGTAGCGCGGTTCGTCGCGCAGGCCGTCGCCGTCGCACGCGGTGCAGGGGTCGCCCCACGCCTCGCCACGCCCGCCGCACCGGGCGCAGCAGACGGGCAGCGCGACGCGCAGCGGCACCCGGCGTGCACGGAGGGTGTGGCGTGCGTCGAGGTCGAGCGTCACGAACCGCCGCGGCTCGGCGCGCTCCGCCGCCAGGAACGACTGGCACATGCGCTCGGCCGAATCCTGGAGCGACGGGAAGTCGAGCGCGACCTCGTCGCGCCAGGTCGCCGGGTCGGGCGTCGTCTCGGGCTCGAGCACGCGGACCGGACCGGCGAGGCGGCCGTTCCACCGCGACGGGGCGTCGGGCAGCGTCCGCCACCACGGCGCCCGCAGCCGCGCCTGATGCGCGCGCGTCGTACCCTCCCGGACGTCGGCGATGCGGTAGTAGTCGTGCACAACACACCCGCGACGCGATGTCGTGTCGCGACGCTAGCGTAGGGACGCCGTCGACGCGTTGTCAAGATACGCGCGGCACGGCCGATTGGCCGTCCGGAGGGAATTGCCCGTGAAGCTCGAGTGCCCGATGTGCGGCGAGTACATGCGCCTGCGCCAGACCGAACAGATCCACCGGATCGCAGGCACCCTTCAGGACTCGCGACGCCTCGTGTTCGAGTGGACGTGCCCCGAGTGCGACTACTTCGAGGAAGCCGACGAGGGCATCTCCGGCATCGACGAGAACGGCGGCGCGCGGACGTGACGAAGCGTCAGTCGAAGGGCAGCCGCGGCACCTGCGCCGGCGGGCCAGGCGTCCTTCGCGTGTGGGGACGCTCGCCCGACGCCGGCGCCTGTCGCGCTCGTGCGTAGACGAGCCGGCCTTCCACGCGGCGCCCGGGCCAGAGGGCGCTGACGGCATCCACATACAGCGCCAGCTGTCGCTCGTGCCACGCCCGGCGCGCACCCGTCTTGAACTCGATCACGACGATGGCATCGTCCAGCGTGACGAGCGCGTCGATGGTGCCGCGCACGAGCGCGTGCGCGCCCTCGGCATCGGGCAGACGCAACGTGACGGGCACCTCGAAGCGCGTATCGGGGCGCGACAGCCACGCGCGCAGCTGCGGGTCCTCGAGCACCGCGGCGTGCAGGCGAATCACCGACGCGATGGCCTCATCGTCGAGCAGCTCGATGTCGTCGGGGCCGGCCAGCGCACGCACGGTCGCCTCGAGCCCGGCACTGCCGCGACCACGGCGCGACACCGCGAGCAGGCGATGGACGAGCCGCCCCACGACGAGGTCGTCCGCGCGCGGATCCGAAGCCTCGACGGATGCCGCCGCGCCGCCGAGCGCCTCGGTGGTCACCGCCCGCCTGGCGGACGGCACGTGGGCGACGGGCGCCAGGCTCGCCGGCATCGAGGTCGTGACCTCGACCACCGACGCCGCCCGCGCCGTCGCATCGGAGGCAGGAGGCACCGGGCACTCGTCGAACCGGTGCGTCGTGGTGCCGCCCTGCCAGCGCCTCACGCCCGACCCGTCGGCCGGCCGCGTGAGCACGTCCACGAGACTCGACGGCAGCACCTCCCCGAGGCTGCCGCGCATGCTCTGCCTGCGGTCGCCTGCGGCCGTCGTGCTCAGGTAGAGGCGCTCGCGCGCGCGAGTGAAGGCGACGTACACGAGCCGCTTGGTCTCCTCGCGATCCAGGGTCGCCTCGACGCCCGCGGTATCGGGATCGTAGGTGGACACCGCAACCAGCGGCTGGTGTTCCTCCTGCACCACCACACGCAGCGCCGGCGGCAGCCCACCCGTCGCCCGCGTGAGGTTGACGACGAACACCACGGGGAACTCGAGGCCCTTCGACGCATGGATGGTCATCAGGTTGACCGCATCCAGCGCGTCCAGCGCGGCGTTCGACTCGTCGCCCGCCGAGAGCCTGTCGATGTGCGCGGCCAGGCGCGTCAGCGTCGCGTAGCCGCGGTTCTGGATGCGGCGCAGCAGCGCGCGGAACTTCTTGACGTTCTCGCGGGCCTGCTGCGCGCGGGCCCCCCGCCACTCGAACGCGAACGCGCTCTCGTCGATGATCCGATCGATGACGTCGGCCGGCGGCCGCACGGCGGCGTCGGCACGCCACGCGGGCAGGGCGGCGCGCCAGCGGCGCAGCGCCTCCGCGTCGCGCGGGTCGAGACACGAGAGGTCGGCATCGGGCAGCCGCAGCGCGTCGGCGATGCGCGGCGCCAGGCGCCGCAGCCCCTCGTCGCTCAGGCCGACGAATCGCGACCGCAGCAGGGCAGCAGCGCGCAGGTCCGACTCGGGCACGGCCAGGTAGCGCACGAGCGCGACGAGGTCCTTGATCTCGTCGCTGTCGTAGAAGCCGAGGCCCTTGTAGACGTAGCTCGGGATGCCGCGATCGGCCAGGGCCTGCTCGAACTCGCGGTGGCTCTCGCGTGACCGGAAGAGGATCGCGATGTCGCCCGGCCGCAGGCGGCGCACGCCGCCGCCGTCACGATCCGCCGTCGTACCGCTCTCGAGCAGGCGGGAGATCTCGAGCGCGACGCCACGCGCGCAGGCCTCGGGATCTTCCCCGACGACGACGCCGAGCGGCGTCGGCGCCTCGTCGTCGGGTGGCTGGACGGGAAACCTGTCGGTGGCCGCGTACCGGAAGGCCACGTTGGCCGGCGCCGACGGGTCGACCATCGCCGCCGCGACGTCGTTGGTGAACGCGAGCAGGCCGGGGACGGACCTGAAGCTCTGCGCGATGGCCCCGCGCACGTCCTGCTGCCGGCCGAGGCTCGAGATGAAGGCGGTCGCCTCGTCGAGCAGTCCGACGTCGGCGTCGCGGAACCTGTAGATCGACTGCTTGCGGTCGCCGACAAGAAAGATCGACGGCGGCAGCAGCGACGCGCCTCCGAGGCCCTCGCCCTCGCCCCACGACCGGATCAGCTCGGCCACGAGCGACCACTGGAGGCGGCTCGTGTCCTGGAACTCGTCCACCAGCACGTGCTGGTAGCGGGCCTCCAGGCGGAACCGGCGGCGCGCGAGCTCGCCCAGGCGCGCGAGCAGCGCGACGGCGCGCGCGAGCACCTCCGAGAAGTCGAGGGCGTCGTGCAGCAACAGCGTCTCACGGTACTTCCGCAGCGTGATGCGGAAGATGCGGTAGATGCCCCGGGCGAGCAGGACGTTGAGACGGGTGTCGAACTCCTTCAGCGCGGCCCGCACCGCCTCGCCCGCGTGCACGACGGCCGCTGCGTGCGCAGCGAAGGCCGCGGGCGACGCGTGGTCGGCCTTGCGGGAGGGCGCGCGCCGACGCACCTTCCCGTCCCGCGTGAGCACCCAGCCAGCCACACCGTCCATCGCCGCGCGCACCTCGGCCGGCGTCATCGGCTCGTCGCCGACGAGCCGCTCCACGTCGCTCCGGAAGAGCGCGAACGCAGGGATGCCGACGGGGCCGGTGTCGAGCAGCGCGGCCACGCCGCCGGGAATCGCGGCCAGGCTGCGGCGCAGCGTGTCGCGCGCGGCACGTGCGATGTCGGCCTCCCTGCGTGCCCCGGGTACGCGTCCCCGCAGGTACGCCCGGAGCGCGGCCGGCGCCACGTAGCGCCGCTCGAGCAGGGCGCGGAGGCCCTGTGCCAGCCGCGGCGCCGAGAGCTGCGCAAACACCAGCCGCATCGACTCGTCGGCGGCGGACCGCCGCCGGCTCTCGCGCAGTGCGGCATCGACGGCCATCTCGACGAGCCGCGCCACCTCGGTCTCGTCGGCCATGCTGAAGCCGGGGTCGAGGCCGGCTTCGAGCGGGAACTCGCGCAGGAGCGCGAAGCAGAACGCGTCGATCGTCGAGACCGCGATGTCCTGCGCGCGGTCGCGCAGCTCCTGCCACCTCGCGGGGTGCCGCACGCCGAGATCCGTCAGGATGCGCTCACGCATCTCGGCGGCGGCCTTGCGCGTGAACGTGATGGCGAGGATGTTGGACGGGTCGACGCCGGCCTCGAGCAGGGCGAGGTAACGGTCGACGAGCACGCGGGTCTTGCCGGTGCCGGCCGACGCCTCGAGCACCACGTGGTGCCGCGGGTCGACCGCCCACGTGCGGACCGCCTGATCGACCGGCGGCTCAGGCCTGGTCGTCGCCGACATAGTCCTTCCGGCACACGCTGCCGAAGTCGCAGAAGCGGCAGCGGAAGACGTTCAGGGGACGGACGGGGAACTCGCCGCGCTCGATGGCGTCGACAAAGTCGCCGAACTCGCGCGCGGCCTCGCGTGCCGCGGCGGCGTCCCTGATGACGGCCGACCACGGCGCCACTTCCCGCAGCGCCACGTACCCGCTCGGCGCAACGTCGGCGATCGTGCGGCCCTGCTGCTCCAGCAGCGCCAGGGCGTACACGGCCGGCTGCAGGCTGGCCTGCTGCGGCTTGCGCCCGCTCTTGTAGTCGATGACCCTGATGCCGCCGCCCGTCGTGACGTCCACGCGGTCGACGCGGCCGCGGAGCGCGACGCGCCTCGCGCCGTCGTCGTCGCGCGGCACCGTCACGTGGCCGTCGATCTCGACCTCCAGCCGGCGGTCCACGACGTCGCCGAAGGCCTCGACTTCCACGCGCAGCACCTTCTCGAGCAGGCCGGTCGCGACCGCCGACCCGAACAGGCGCAGGCGCTCGAGCGCGCGGTCCGCGGGCGCGAGCCTGGCCAGCGCGCGCTCGGCGACCTCCGCGAACACGGCGCGCGCCTCCGGCAGGTCTTCCGCGCGGATCGCCACGCGGCCGCGCGCCTGCCAGGCGTCGTAGCAGGCGCGCAGGACGTCGTGCACGAACACCCCGGCATCGCGCGACGGCAGGCCGGCCTCGTCCTCGGGCTCCTCCTCGAGCGCCAGCACCGTGGCGGCAAAATACTGGAACGGGCACTGGTGGTACCGCTCGACGGCCGTGACGCTGTGCGTCATCGGCTCGAGGCGCGCCGTGTAGCCGGAGGGCGGCAACGCGCCGCGCGCCATTCGCCAGTCGAGCCATGCCCGCGCGTCGGACGCCGGGTCGAGCGCCGCGACGGGAAGCGGCGTCGCCAGCATCGCGGCATCGGGCGTCACCGGCAGCAGGACCTCGTCGTCGGGCACGGGCAGCTGGCGGGACGGCCCGAATGCCGCCAGCTCGTCGAGCAGCGCCGACGGTCGGACGACGGCGTCCTGCTCGAGCGCGGGCACCGAGACGCCGACGGCGTCGGTCGGCAGTTCCAGCAGGTCGGCAAACGCGGCGCGCGTGGCGGCGGCGCGTGCCCGCTCGTCGGCCCAGCCGAGCCGCGCGAGCAGGAATGCCGGATAGAACACGTTGCGGGCCGAAGGCTCGGGCCACTCGCCGTCGATCAGCCCCACGACGCGCACGCGCTCGAAGTGTCCGAAGGCCGCGGCGTCGAGGTCGAGCACCTGCACGCCGTGGCCGTCACGCGCCGGTGCGAACGTGCGCCCCTCCATCCAGCGGCGCAGGACGGCGAACACCTCGCGCGCCTGCACGGGGCGCCGGTCGTGCGCGTCGTAGACGTCACGCAGTCCCTCGATCACCATGCGCGTGGCCGCACGCACTCTTCGTACGCGGCTGAGGTCGCCGGCGCCGAGGTCGTCGGCTGGCCGCATGACCGCGTCGAGGACGTCGGCGAGTGTCCGCAGGTGCTCGGCTGCGGACGCCCGCCCATGCAGCGGCGCGAGGCGCTCGAGGAGGTGCAGGGCGACATCCGCGACGGCGATGGCCGCCGGCAGGTCGCGCCGGCGGCCCGCCGTCCGGCCATCGCGCCACTGCCGTGCGAGCTCGGCCAGCTGTGCCGCGCCGCCGAGGTACCTGTCGCGCGCCAGGAGGCGGTCGAAGGCGAGCGTCGCCGCGGGCTCCAGCGGCGTCCCCGCGGCGTCGGTGAACCGGAGCTGCGGATGGCGCAGCACGGCCACGAGCGCGGCGCGCGTGTGGTCCGCGAGTACGCTGTCCATCAGCACGTCGAGCGCGGCGGCCCAGGGCTCCGCCGCGAGCGGAAGCGTCTCGCGGGTCTCGAACGGGATCCCGGCGGCCCCCAGCACGTGCTGCGCCAGGTAGAGGTACGGAAGCGGGCGCCTGTACACGAGTGCCGTCGCCGGCACCTGCGCCGCGGGCGCGGCCTTGACGCGCCGGGCAAACAGCAGCACCTCCTCCTCGCGGTCGCGGCACTCGAACCAGCGGCCGCCCCGGCCCGTCTCGAGCCGCGTCACGGGGGGACGCTGCGCGTCGATCTCGATGCGCTTCGCCCGGGGGAAGTGCTGCCGCCATCGCCGGTCCAGGCCCGTCGCGCCCTGCCGCCTCGTGTAGATCACGTCGAGCCGCGCGAGCGGCAGCGAGGCGAGCAGCCGGACGTCGGCAGGCCACAGGCCGTGCGCCGCCGCGTGGTGATCAGGCACCGCGACGACGACGTGCAGCCCCGAGAAGGCCTCCGGCGCGGCGAGGCAGGCGGCGCGGACGTCCCGCTCGTCGGCAAGGCCGGACGCCGCCAGGCGCGCGTCGTAGTCGGCAAAGGCCGCCCACAGGAAGCCCGTCTGCTCGAGCAGCCTGGCCGCGCCGCGGTCCGACGGCGCATCGGCCTCGAGCTCCGGCGTGACGAGCGCGACCGCGGCGTCGAGGTCGTGGCCGAGCCGGTGGATGGCGGCGTGCAGCTGCACCATCTCGGCCACGAGGCCGGGCCGGATGAGAAACGGCGCGCGCGCCCCGGCGTCCACGAGGTGACGGGCCGCGGCTGCCATCAGCACCTCGCGTGCCATTGGCGTGGCGAGCGGGCGCTCCAGGCCGGCCAGCGCGCTCCAGTGCTCGTACCAGTCGTCGCGCGTGACCATGCGCGGCGCGATCACCGCCCGCGCGCGCCCCGGCGCGACCGCCGGAACGCCGAGCGCGGCCGCGAGCGCCTGCGGCATGCCCTCGTCGTCGACGAGCGTGCGGTGCTCCAGCGTGCGACGGAACTGCTCGCCGGCATGCCGCGAGGGGACGATCAACAGGCGGGCGCTGGCGTCGGCGGCGTCGCCCATGCGGCAGAGCGCAACGAGTACGCGCTGCCATGCGTCGAGGTCGGCAGCCTGGACGAGCGTGATCGTGCGGGGAGTCACCGTGGCGCGCCGGCTCCGGCGGTAGCGAGGGTCGGCGGCTGCACCAGGGCGGCCAGTTCCTGGCGCAGCCGGTCGAAGACGAGCAGGGCGCCGGCGGCCGCTGCCGATGCTTCCCATGCCTGCGGCAGGCTTGCCGCCTCGGTCGCGGCGCGGCGACGCGCGAGGGCCATGTCGGCCATCTGCACGGCCGAGGCCAGCAGGCCGGGCAGCGAGCGTCCTTCGTCGGGGGCGTCGAGGCGTCGTGACATGACGTCGATTCCCTTGAGAACGGCGCTCGCGCGCTCGAGCTCGGCCAGCGGTGGCCCCGACAGGGTGCGCACGTCGTCGAGCGCCGCCAGCACGGGGTCCGCCGACGCGAACACCTCCAGCATCGCACGGCGGTACGCCTCGAGGATCGGACGTCGCGCCTCCCAGCGATCGAGCGCGAGGCGCAGTGTGCGCGCGGCAGCGAGCTGCCCGTCGAGATGGGCGAGCAGCGCCGTCATCTCGGCTGGCCGCCGCCCCCCGAGACGCTCGTCGCGGCGCACGGCGTCGTGTCGGAGGTCGAGCAGCGCGCGCACGTCGGCCGATGCCGCCAGCTCGTTGGCCCGGGCGATCACGCGCTGCCGCAGCGACGCGTAGGCACGTGAGGTGCGCCGTTCGTCGTCGAGCTGCTTCTCGAGGGTGCGCTCCACGCGGCGGCGCCAGTTGCCCTCCCAGGCCGGGTCACCACGTTTGACAATCGACAGCGTGCGCGTGAGCAGCGCCTCCCGCTCGCGTGCGCTCCTCACGTGAGGCGCGACAGCCAGGGCCTGCATGACGATCTCCTGGAGCGACGGCGCGGGGCGGAGGGGCGGTGGCGGAAGGGCAGGGGCTGGCGATGCACTTCCCGACGTGATCGCCAGCGTGAACTCGCGCTGGCCCGCGGCCGCACGCAGGCCGACGAGGATGTCGTCGAGCACCGACAGCATCTGCGCGGCCTCCTCCTGCTTGTCGCCATAGTGCTCCTCGGGCCACGCGGCCAACCGGCGCCGCACGCCCTCGACCATGGCGATGCGGGCCAGCGGATCGGGCGTATCGGCGACGCGATCGAGGGTGGCGGCGATATCGGCGGAGAAGGCCGCGAAGTCGCGGTCGCTGTCGGTGGCGCGGTACAGCGCCAGGCGCACGCTGCGCAGGTACGCGTCGGTGCGCGCCCAGTCGATCGCCTCGGCGGGCAGCGTCACCGGCAGCAGCGACTGACCGTCCTGTTCGTCCTGCCCGAGCGGCACCATCGCCACCACGTCGTCGCCGACGCGGCTCGGCTCGCCGTGCGTGGCCACCTCGGTGCCATCGACGAGAAACAGGCGGTAGGCGCGGGGCGAGACGTCCGACTGCGCCGCCGCGGGCCCAGCGGCGAGCCACAGGGCCACCACCACGGTTCCGGCCCAACGGGCCACGGGACGCGTCACGCGGACGATCTTCCCAAGGAAGCGACACCTTGTCGAGACGGGCTGTGGAAAACCTGCGGACGCATGGTGGATATCGTGTGCACGCGACGTGAAGCGCAGGCCGGAAACGCCCGCCCGGCGCGCTGGCCGGCGCCGGGACCGCCACTGTGCATGCATCTTCGTCTCTCGCTTCGCTTGCGCGGCGGCGCCCAGCTACTAGAATGACGGTCGCCTTTGAACAAGTCTGACGTGGCCCTGACGTGCCTGGGGGCAGCGACCGTGAGCAACACCACCGTGCAACGATTCGATCAGTCCATCAATGGCCGCACCTACCGCATCGAGGTGGCTCGCGTACAGCGTGAGCGGTGGCGTGCGCACGTCGTCAACGAGTTCGGCACGCCGACCGCGTTGATGCCGTTCTACGACGACACGCCCGCCAGTGCCGCCCAGCGGCTTTCGGACTGGCTGGCGCGCCTGCACGGGGCGGCGCATGCGCCGACGCCATGACGCCAGGCCCTGCCTGTACATCGCTGCCCTCGTCGCGGCGCTGACGCCGCTTCTCGGCTGCGGCGAGCCCGCCCGTGCAAGCGCCGCCACCGGGGCTCGCGACGCGCGGGACGCCCGCCCCGCCGACGCAGCCGCCCAGCTTCCGGCAGCGGCGGCGAGCGGGCCCGAGGCCGCCCCACCCCGCGTCCGGATGGTCGCCACGGGTGGCACCATCAGCAATCGGCGAGGCGGCCGGCTGACCGCGCAGGAGCTCGTGCGCGCGCTGCCCGGTGTCGAACGCTACGTCCGCCCGGAGTTCGAGCAGTTCGCCAACACGTCGAGCGCGTCGCTCACGCTCGCGCAGTGGCTCGAGCTCGCGCGCCGGCTCAACACGCTCTACCGCAGCGACCCCGACCTCGCCGGCCTCGTCGTCACGAGCGGTACCGACACGCTCGAGGAGCTCGCGTGGTTCCTGCACCTGACGGTCCGCGATCCGAGGCCCGTCGTCGTCACCGGCGCGATGCGCACGCCCGACCAGGCAGCGCCTGACGGCGAGGCGAACCTCCTGGCCGCCTTCCGCGTCGCGGCGGATCCGGACGCCAGGGGCCGCGGCGTGCTCGTCGTGCTCAACGACGAGATCCACACGGCCCGCGACGTCACGAAGTCCGATGCGCAGCGGCTCCACACCTTCGTCGAGCGTGCCGGCGGGCGGCTCGGCGTCGTCGACCAGGACCGCGTCATTTTCAGCCGGTCGATCGCCACGCGCCATACCGTTGCCTCCGAATTCGACGTCTTCGCCATCGACGCCCTGCCGCGTGTGGACGTGCTCCTCGTCTACCAGGGCGCCGACGGGGATCTCGTCAAGGCGGCCGTCGATCTCGGCGCGCGCGGCATCGTCCTCGCCACCGCCGGTGCCGGCGCGATGAGCGGCACTCAGCGTGACGGCGTCCGCTATGCCCTCGAGCAGGGGCGGCCCGTCGTGTTCACGACGCGCGCCGGCGCGGGCCGCGTGCCGGCACAACGGCCGTCCGGCGCCGGGGCCGGTCCGGCGAGCACACCGCGGATCGGCGGCGAGGATCACACGCCCGTCAAGGCGCGCGTGCTCCTCATGCTCGCCATCGCGGCGGGCCTTCCGGCCGACGACCTCCAGCGCGTGTTCACCGAGTACTGACGCCGCGCCGCAGGTGCACGACCGCCGGCACGACGAGGGCGGCGCAGATGCCGGCCCAGGCGTGCATGGGGATGGCCAGCAGGGGAAAGCCGTCGGGCACCGGACGCCCATCGGGCAGCACGGGCACGAGCGGCGCCATCATCGAGACGCCGGCCACGGCCAGCGCCCCGACGATATAGAGCGGCGTCGCGATCCGCAACGCACGCGCAAGCAGCAGGTAGATGCCAGCGGCGAGCAGCACCGAGGCGATCGTGGCAAACGCGATCGCCGTCGGCGTGATCACCTCCGGCCGTGGCTGTCCGGTCATCCGGCTGAACGCACCGAACCACCAGAGGTTGCCCAGCGTGGCGACCAGGGCGGCGAGGCCGCCGCCCCAGACGAAACGCCACGCCGACACCGGCGCCACGGCGTCGGTCATGGGAGCGGCGTGCCCGGCGCGTTCGTCCCGACGACAAACGTCACGCCGTTCGCGTTGCGATACATCGCGCGCTCGACGACCAGCTGGAGCGGCGGCCCGGCAGACTCGACGAGCACGCCGGCCGCCAGGTCTTCAGGCAGGCCGACTTCCGCCAGCAGTTCGGGCAGCGGGAACGTCCGGCGCGACCGCGCCGCCATGTTGCGCTGCACCACGTAGTCACCGCCGCCCGGCACGAGCAGGCGCAGCCGGATGGGACCGGCCGTGTCGCCCGTGTTGGCCACGAGGATGTAGGTCTGCCAGTTCAGCGGACCTCCCGCCTCGCCCTCGCCGAGCACCCAGCGGGGCGCCGTCCGCGCGGCCGCGGGCGAGTTGTGCGCCTCGTACCAGGCGCCCGGGTCGCCGGCCCACCACATCGCCCGCTCGACGATGAGCGGCACGAGGTTGAGCGAGCGCAGGCGAATCGACACGTCGGTGTTCCCCTGCGCGAACGGGCGAACGCCGGGTGCCAGCTCCTCGAGATCCACCCAGATGTTGAAGCGCGACATCGGGTTCACGACGTACTGCTTCGTGTAGATCGTCGCCGGGTTGCCGACGATGAACTCCGCCTCGACGAGGGCCGCCGACTGCGTCGGGTTGCCGATGAGCACGAAGTTGTCGAAGAACTCGCCCGCGTTGCCCTCGGCGAGGAACCACTCGGTGGCGGGCTCGGTGATGCCCGCGCTCTCGTGGCCCGCCTTGAAGAGCGGCGACTGCCCCTGGTACATGGCGCGCTCCGCGATGATCGGCGGACCGGCCGTCACCTGGAACACCGCCGAGAACTCGGCCGAGGCGAGCGGCATCGTGCCGCCGATCTGCTCGACGTTGGCCCACACGTTGGTGCGGCTGTTCGGCGGCAGGACGTAGTTCTTCGTGAACGTCTGGCCCGTGCCGAGCAGGTAGGTGCCCTGCACGGTCACGGCCTCGGCGTTGGGGTTCTGCAGCAGGTAGAACAGCTGGAACCCGGCGATGGTCGCGCCTTCCGCGAAGTACCAGATGCGCGACGGGCTCACCACGCCGACCTCGGCATGGCCCGAGTACACGTTCTTGTCCCACACCATCAGCCGGTCGACGCCGATGGGCGCCGTCGCCTTCACCGTCGTCGCGAACTCGTAGGCGACGTCGGGACCGTTCTCGCCGATGCCCGGCTGCTGGTCGAGCACGATCGTCGTCCGCTCGTACGGCGCCAGCGTGAAGGGCGTCGCCGGCACCGCGGCGCCGGACGGCATCTGGTAGGTCAGCTCGCCGGTCACCGCGAACGGGTTCGGGTTGGCGAGCGCGATCCGGACGTCGAAGTTCAGCCCCGCCGTCTTGGTGGCGCCCTCGGCGAAGTAGCGCGTGAACGCCCCGAGGGTCGGGTGGCCGTCACCGCCGGCGCCGGTCTGCTCCTCGACGTTCGTGTAGCCGTCGCCGTCGGGATCGGCATAGGGCGACCCCTGATCCGAGCACGGATCGATGCCGAAGCCCTGGAGCCAGGTCACGTAGGCCGGATCGAAGAAGTCGCACTCGCCGACGTTGAACACGTTCTGCCGCAGGAACGCGTCGACCATCCCGTTGGTGTCGCCGGCCACCAGGTTGGTGAAGTTCGACTGGAACGCGACGGCGTCACCGTTGCCGCCGACCTCGGGATTCTCCGTTCCGAAGCCGCCTCCTCCGCTCGCCGTGCCGCCGCCGCTGGCGGCGCTCACGAGCACGAGCGGGCTCGTGAGCGGATTGCCCGTGGCATCGAGGATCTGCCGGGCGAAGACGTCGGCCGCGTTGTTCGTGTCGCCGCCGAACATGTCCGTCTTGTACGAGCGGAACGACAGGAACCGGCCGAACAGGCTCAGCGTGGGGTCGTACGCCGAGTCGTCGTTCAGCACGGCCCCCTCGGTCGGCGCGCTCAGCGACCCGCGCGGGCTGCCGGGCGCGGTGCGGCGCACCGTGTAGACCCGCGACGGGACGGTGCCTTCCGCCGTCGACTGCGTCGAGAGGTAGAGGAACACGATGTACTCGCCGTCGGCGCTGATGGCCGGATCGCGCGACTCGAAGTTCGGCAGCGCCGGCACGTTGCTCACGAGCGTCGTCGTGCCCGCGACGAGATCGCGGACGAAGATGTCGTTGGCCGTGTCGTTGTCGCCGGGCGCCATGTTGGAGCTCGTGGACTGGAACACCACGTACCGGCCGTTGCCGCTGATGCCGGGCGAGATCGAGTTGCCGTTGCCGGCGCCGCCCGCGCTCGTCACGCTGGCGAGGGTCGTGGTGCCCGTGATGCGGTCGAACACGTACACGTCCGCGAGGCCGTTGGTGTCGATCGGGCTGAGTGCGGCGAGCGTGACGAAGGCCACGTAGCGCCCGCTGGCGCTGACGACGGGCGACGCGGCCTGGACGGGCGTGCCGCCCGCGGCCGGGACACTCACCGGGATGGTGGTGCCCGTCGACCGGTCGTGCAGGAACGACACGGAGCGGTTGTAGGCCACCCAGCGGCCGTCGTGGCTGATCGAGACCCAGTCGGCATTCACGCCCTGGTACCCGTTCGGCACCGGCAGCCGCGTGGTGGCACCCGTCGCGACGTCGCGCACGAAGACGTCCACCGTGCCGTTGGTGTCGCCGGGCACGAGCGACGTGGACGACGACAGGAACGCGACGGTTGCGCCCGTGAAGCTCGGACGCGGTCGCGTGCTGGCGCCGGAGTACGTCGGCTGGAGGCCGGCGGCCGTCAGCGTCAGCCGCGTGTTGCTGCCCGGCGCCGTCGCGAGGAACACGTCGGTGTCGCCGTTGGTGTCGCCGGCGACCAGCGTCGGCTCGTTCGAAGCAAAGACCACGCGTCCGTCGTCGGCGACCCAGGCCTCGGTGGAGGTGCCCGTCGTGGTGCCGGTGCCGACGCTGAACCGCGTGACAGCGGACACGGCGACCGTCCCGCCCGCCAGGTTCAGCGAGGCACGGAAGACGTCGACGACCGAGTCGAACGGGCCGTTGATGTCGGTGGCCAGCGACGAGAAGCTCAGGAAGGCGCCGTTGGCGCTGATCACCGGGTCGAAGCTGCTGCCGTTGCCGGCCTGCCCGCCAGGCGTCCGCGACACGAGGACCGTCTGGTTGGCGCTCCGGTCGCGCACGTAGACGTCATTGACCGGGTTGGTATCGCCCGGGGCGGCCTGCGCGGCCGTGGTGAAGGCGACGAACCTGGCGTCACGCGAGATGCTGGGGCTGCCCGACGGCGCGGCAAGCTGCCCCCCGCCGGACGCCATGCTCACGCGCGCCGTCGTCGTGCCGTTGCCGACGAAGACGTCGGCAACGCCGTTGGTGTCGCCGGCCACGAGGTTCGTCGCGTCCGAGGTGAACGCGACCCAGCCGTCGTCGGACACGGAGGGACGTCCCGACGCGGGCCCGTTGCCGGCGGCGCCGCCGCCGCTGGCGCGCGAGATGAGCACCGTGGTCTCGGTGTCGCGATCGTAGCGGTACACCTGCGTGCCGCTGACGCCAACGACGATGTTGGTGGCGGCGCTGATGTAGGCGACGTACCGCCCGTTCGGGCTGATGGCCGCGTTGAAGCTGCCCTGGTTCGGGTGCAGGCCGCCGCTGCCGATCGACACGCGGGCGATGACTCCCGTGTTGCGATCGAGGACGAACACGTCGTTCACGCCGTTGGTGTCGGGCGCGTCGGCGTTGGTGGCGCAGCTGTCGAACGCCAGGTACCGCCCGTCGCTCGAGAGCGACGGACGCTGGGCGGCGCAATCGAGCTGCGTGCCACCCGCCGTGAGGCGCGTGAGCGCCCCGCCGGCGTGGATGAAGATGTCGGTGGTGCCATTGGTATCGCCGCTCACGAGCGAGGCCAGCGGGCTCTCGAAGGCGACGACGCTGCCGTCGGCGCTGATGACGGGCCGTGCCGAGTAGCCGCCGCCGATGGCCTGCTCCCCTGTCTGTCCGACACTCACGCGAACCGTGGGCTGGGCGAACGCCCCCGCGGCCATGCCGCATACCAGCCCAAGAGTCACCAGTCCTCGTTCGAACTCGATGCGTCGCACGTCTCCCCCTCGAACCATCCTCGACGGACACCGAAGGCGGGGCCCGTGCCCTCCAGCCGCCGGCCGGAGAGCCATCGACCATCCTACTGCAAGGTCCTGACACGCCACCGAGGGGACGCACACCGCTCCGCCTGGCGCTCACTGATAAAGACCATGGACGAGGTGTCGATTATCCGAGCGGTACGCATGTCAGGCCGACCGATCGCACTCGACCTCTCCAAGCCGGGCTTCGACGCGCCCTTCGACGCACGCCCCATGCTGGTGGGCATCGTCGAGGATCTTGTCTCGCTGCTCGAGACCCAGATGCCCGCAGAGGCCGACTTCCCCGCCGAGCCCCTGCGATCGCGGCTGCGGCAGAGCCGGATGCGGCTGCGTACGTCGGAGACGGCAGAGGCCCTGCACGATGCCGGCCTGCGTCTCGTCGGCGACGCCTCGCAGACGCACGCGCGCATCGCGGGCCATGTTGCCAGCCGCGAAGCCGAGCTGTTCGGGGTGATCAGGCTCCTGCGCGAGCTCGTGGACGCGCTGCGCGGCGACGCCCAGGTGTTCCGTGCCGACATCCACCGCACCAGCGATCGCGTGGCCGACCTGGCGCGGATGGAGGACGTCCGCTCGCTGCGGCGTGCCCTGTCACGGGAGGTCGAGGAACTGCGGCGCACGGTCCGGACGCAGGAAGCGAGGGAGGCCTCACGCCTGGCGCAGCTCTCGGGGCACATGAAGCAGATCGAGAGCCGCTACGTCGAGGCTGCCCAGGACGAGGACCGCAACACGCGGCTGCCGCGACGCTCGTCGCTCGAGCGGCGCCTCGAGGCGGTCGGGCACTCCGAAGTCGGCACGCTCGTGCTGCTGCGCATCGACGAGTGCGACGCCATCGCGAGCGAACACGGTCCCAACGTCGTCGACCGCGTGGTGCTGTGCCTGGCGCAACTCATCCAGGCGACCTTCGGGGGCCAGACCGTCGTCCATCGGCTCGACACGGAGACGGTCGCCGCGGTCGTGGCGGGACAGCACGCGCGCGCCGTCGCGCAGGCGGTGCGCCAGGCCCAGGCGCGGATGGCGCCGGAGTACGAGTACGAGGTGCACGGCCAGACGCGCACCGTGATGTTCACCTTCAGCTCGGGGATCTCGGAACGCCAGGCCGCGGAGCCGTCGGCCGACTTCCTCCACCGCGTGGAGACGCTCGCGGCGCACGCGGCCAGTCAGGGCCGCGGCCGGATGGAAGTCGGGGCGTCGAAGTTCGGGCGGCTGCTCGGCTGGATCTGACCCCGTCGTTCCTCCACGTACTCGGCCACCAGTCGATCGGCGTCGTGGTCGCCCTCGAACCCGAGCGCAGCGGCGCGCGCCGTGTCGAAGGCCCCCGGCCACGTCTTCACGATCGCGCCGATCGCCGGGTCCGGCTCCACCCGGACGCGAGCACGTGCGTCCGGGCCGCCATGCCGCTCGAGCGCGTTGAGCAGCTGGCCCGGCGTGACGGTGACGCCCGGCAGCGTGAACGCGCGCGGCCCGTCGTCGGCGATGCGGACGGTCCCGGCGTGCAGGAGGTTGCGCACGACGGTGGACGGCGCGCTCACCCACAGCGGCGTGTCGAGCGGCACGGGACACGTGCTCGGCAACCCGGCCAGCGGTTCCCTGACGATGCCGCTGACAAACGAGGACAACGCGGAGTTTGGCGCGCCCGCGCGGATGGCGACGGTTGCCAGGCGGCACGCGAGCGCGTCGACGAACCCCTTGCGCCCGTACTCCGCCACCAGCAGCTCGGCGATCGCCTTGGCCGTGCCGTAGGAGGACTGCGGCCGCAGCGCCTGATCGTCGCCGACCACGGCGGGCAGGGGACCGCCGAACACCGCGATCGTGCTGGCGAGAACGAAGCGCGGCGCGTTCCCCTGACGCCGGCACGCCTCGAGCAGCGCCCGCGTGGCGTCCACGTTGACGCGCAGGCCATGGTCGAAGTCGGCCTCTGCGCCCCCGCTCAGGACGGCGGCCAGGTGGTACACCACGCGCACGTCGTCGGAGAGCAGTGTGTCCACGAAGGCCGCATCCGCTACCGAGCCGACCTTCGTCTCGACCCGCGGGTCGTGCACCGCGCCCGGCTCGCAGTCGACGGCCACGATCCGATCGATGCCGGGCCAGCCGGCGGGCGCGTCGAGGAGCGCGCGGACGAGACGTGCGCCGAGGAATCCGGCGGCGCCGGTCACCAGGACGGTCCTCGGAGGGTCATGGTACCGTTCGCGTCGTGGACGCCCCAGCACGGATCGCGCTCGTCACGGGCGCCGGGTCGGGCATCGGCCGCGCCGTCGCCGTCGGCCTTGCCCGGGCAGGATGGACCACGGTGCTCGCGGGACGCCGGCGCGAGCCGCTCGAGCAGACAGCGACGCTTGCGCGGCAGGCATCGCCGCACACCCGTGAACCCATCGTCGTTCCGACCGACGTCACCGACGAGGCGTCGGTCGCGCAGCTCTTCGAGCAGGTCCGCGCGCGCGCGGGCCGCCTCGACTTCCTCTTCAACAACGCCGGCATCAGCGCGCCGTCGGCGCCGCTCGACGAGGTCCCGCTCGAGACGTGGCGCCGGGTGGTGGACGTCAACCTGACGGGCGCCTTCCTGTGCGCGCGCGCCGCTTTCGCGCTGATGAAGGCGCAGCAGCCGCGGGGCGGGCGCATCGTCAACAACGGGTCCATTGCCGCCCACGTGCCGCGACCGCATGCGGCTGCCTACGCCGCCAGCAAGCACGCCGTCACGGGACTCACGAAGGCCATCGCGCTCGACGGCCGTGCGCATGACATCGCCTCCGGGCAGATCGACATCGGAAACACCGCGACGGAGATGGCGGCGGGCTTCGCCGGCGGTGTGCTCCAGCCTGACGGCCGCGTCGTTTCGGAACCGCTCTTCGACGTGCGCCACGTCGTCGACGCCGTCGTCTACATGGCGGGCCTGCCGCTCGATGCCAATGTGCCGTTCCTGACGGTGATGGCGACGAAGATGCCGTACCTCGGGCGGGGCTGAGTCAGAGCAGGCGCGTGAACGACCACGCGGTGAGCTCCGCGACGACGTGCCACCACGACCGCTCGCGGAAGGCCCCGGCCGTGACCTCGCGCGCATGGGCGAGGTCGGCCGCGAACACCTCGTTCATCTGCCCGCCGAACGCGGCGTCGTGGACCACGAGCGTGGCCTCGTCGTTCAGCGCCAGCGATCGGTTGTCGAAGTTCATCGACCCCACCGTGGACCACAGCCCGTCGACGACGAAGGTCTTCGGGTGCAGCGTCGTGGGCTGCCACTCGTACAGCCGCACGCCGTTGTCGAGCAGCGTCTGGTACCACGCACGCCCGGCGAGTCGGACGACGTGCATGTCGGTGGCGGGCCCGGCGGTGAGGATCCTCACGTCCACGCCGCGCCGTGCCGCGTCGGTCAGCAGCCGGACGAACGCGGCGTCCGGCGCAAAGTACGCGCTGGTGACGTACAGCGTCCGCGTGGCGCCGGCGATCGACAGGGCCAGGAACCGCTCCGCCGACGTGCTGCCCGGCGTCGGCGTCGTGAACAGCAGGCCGGCGCGGACGCCGTCCCGGCGCTCTGGTGCAGGGAGGTCGCCCGTCAGCAGGACGCCGGTCGCCTCGGCCCACGCCATCGAGAAGGCCGCGCGCATCTGCGCGACGGCGGGACCCTCGAATCGGACGTTCGTCTCGCGCCACCCGTCGCCGGTGACGCCATCGCCGAGCCACTTGTCGTCGATGCCGAAGCCGCCGGTCCACGCGACGGCGTCGTCCACGACGACACCGCGCACGTGCGATCGGTTCTGGATGAGGTGCAGCGTGTCCCACGACAGGGGCCGGAAGGCCTCGACGCGCACGCCCGCGTCGGTGAGCGCGTCGAGGTAGTCTGCCGAGAGCGCCGAGCCGCCGAAGGCGTCGTAGAGCAGGAACACGTCGACGCCCGCGCGCGCCTTCGCGACGAGCACGTCGCGCAGGCGGTCGGCGAGGCGCCCGCCGTTGCCGTAGTAGATCTGGAGCGCGATGGACCGCTGCGCCGCCTCGAGGTCGGCAAACAGGCGTTCGTAGGTGCCGTCACCGTTGAGCGCCAGTTCGACGCGATGGCCGTCGGTCACCTCGACGCCGGCCAGCGTGCGCACATTGGCAAGGAACGACGGATCGGTGACGGCGACCCTCGTCCCGTCGCCGAGCCCGACGCCCGTCACGTGCCGGACGGCGGTGCCGCGCGTCAGGTGCAGGAAGCCGGTCGCGGCGAAGAACAGGACCACGAGCGCGCCGGCGCCGCGCCCGATCCGCGAGGGCCAGCCCCGCCGCTTCCGGGCGGCGCGTCCGGACGACGAGGGGCGACGCCAGGGAAACATGCGCACGAGGGTGATTGTAGTCGTGACTCCGCGGTCCGCGGTTGGCGGTGCGCCGTGCGCGGTCGCGGTGCGCGGTCCGCTTCAATGAGTGCCATGCATACGAGATCCTCCCTCGCCGACGACCTGCGCCGCCTCGGAGTGCGCCCGGGCGACATCCTCATGCTGCACGCATCGATCCGTGCCGTCGGGCCGATCGCTGGAGGACCGGACCAGATTCACCTTGCGGTCAGCGACGCGGTGGGGCCGGGCGGCACGGTGCTGATGTATGCCAGCTGCCCGGACCACTACGACGAAGTGGGGCGGGGACACCTCACCCCTGAGCAGGAGCAGGAGCTGCTCGAGAAGCTGCCGCCCTTCGACCCCGACACGGCGCGCTCCGCCCGCGACAACGGCGCCCTCGTCGAGCTGTTCCGGACGTGGCCAGGCACGGTCGCGAGCCGTCACGTGACGCGGTTTGTCGCGCGGGGCCAGGCGGCGGCCGCGCTGCTGCACCCGCAGCCGTGGGACTACGCCATGGGCACGGGTTCGCCGCTGGCGCGACTGGCGGCCATGGGCGGGCGCATCCTGCTGCTCGGCTCGGACCACGACAACGTGACGTTCCTCCACCATGCCGAGCACATCGCCGGCTTCGACGGCAAGCGCATCGCCCGCTTCCGCGTGCCCGTTCTCGAGGACGGCGAGCGCGTGTGGCGCGAGATGGCCGAGGTCGACACGAGCGATGCCGGCGCGCACGCCCACTGGCCCGACCGCTTCTTCGCGCGCATCGTGGACGCCCACCTCGCCGCGACGGGGAACGCGGGAGGTCCTGTCGGCGACGCGCACAGCTACCTGATCGACGCGCCACGGCTGCTGTCCTTCGCGTGCGACGCGATGGTTGCCGTCGCTGCCGATGCGACGGCGGCCGACAGGTGGTGAACTAGCGCCCGACGGGCCTCGGCTGCGACGCGAGCGACGCCACGGTGACGGCAAGCTCGACCGGGTCGATGGGCTTGACGAGGTGCAGCTGGTACCCGCTCGACAGCGACGCCACACGGTCGGGCGACCGCGCGTACGCGGTGAGGGCCGCCGCCGGCACGGCCCGCGCCGGGCCGTCCTCCTGGCGGATGGCCCTGATGAGCGCGAGGCCGTCCATGCCCGGCATGCCGATGTCGGCGATGAGGACGTCCGGGACGGAGCGCCGCAGGCACTCGAGAGCCTGGGGTGCGGAGGAGGCGGTCTTCACCTCGGCGCCCGCGCCTTCGAGCACGGCGCGCAGCAGCTCCAGCGAGTCGGGCTCGTCGTCGACGGCCAGCACGCGGATGCCGTCGAGCCTGGGCATGGCTTCCGCGGCTGGCGGGCGACGGTCGATGACGGGCTTCTCGCGCGACACCGGGCCGTCGTGCGGGCGGTGCACGGCCATCAGCGGCAGCGCCACCGTCATCGTCGTGCCGCGGCCGGGGCCGTCGCTGGCAGCGGTGATGCTGCCGCCGTGGAGCTCGACAAGCTGCCGCGCAATCGCGAGGCCGAGCCCGAGGCCGCCGTGCTCGCGCGAGAAGCTGGCGTCGGCCTGCCGGAAGCGCTCGAAGACATAGGGCAGGAACTCGGGCGGAATCCCGCGGCCGGTGTCGCTGACGACGATCTCGACGTGCGAGTTGACGCGCGCGAGCCGCACCTCCACGCGCCCGCCGCGTGGCGTGAACTTGATGGCGTTCGACAGCAGGTTCCAGACGACCTGCTGGAGCCTGTCGGCATCTCCCGACACCGGCGGGATGCGGCCGTCGAGCACCGTCTCGACATGCACGCCTTTCGCCGCCGCGGCCGGCGCGACGGTGGCGCACGACTCCCTCACGATGTGCGCGAGGTCGACCGGCTCGATGTCGAGCCGCAGGCGTCCGCCAACGATGCGCGACACGTCGAGCACGTCCTCGACGATCTGCTTGAGCGCCAGCGCGTTGCGCTCGACCACTTCGACGGCCTGGACGGCCTTCGCGGGCTCGAGGCGGCCGAGGCGCAGCATGCGGATGTAGCCGAGCACCGCATTGAGCGGCGTACGGAGCTCGTGCGACAGCACCGCGAGGAACTCGTCCTTCAGCCGGCTGGCCTCGTTGGCGCGCTGGTAGGCCCGCGCGTTCTCGACGGCGAGTGACGCGCGCGTCGCTAGCTCGCGGGCAAACCGGAGGTCCTCCTCGGTGTACTCGCGACCCGATTCCGCGGTGACGAGGGTGATCGCGCCGAAGGGCTTCCCCTGCGCGATCATCGGCACGCACATGTACGAGGTGAGCTGGAGGTCGCGCAGCAGGCCGAGGTGATCGGCGTCCTGCGCACGGCGCTCGACCGACTCGGCCGCCACGCGCCTGCGGAAGACGGCCTGCCCGCTCCTGATGACGTCGTGCGGCCCGTCCGGCATCGCGGCATCGTCGGGATAGCGTCGCTGCAGCGTATCGGCGAGCTCGAGCCGCCTCCGGTCCGCGTGCGCGGTCGCGACGCGCTGGACCGTCCCCCGCTCGTCGACGATGTCCACGGCGCACCAGTCCGCCATCACCGGGACGACGAGGCTGGCCACCGATCGGAGCGTGGCCTCGTAGTCGAGCGAGGCATCGAGCGCCGCGCTGGCCGAGGCCAGAAACGCCGCGCGCGTGTGGGCCTGATCGGCGGCTTCGCGCGCGCGGCGCTGCGCCTCGAGCAGCTCGACGTTGGTCAGCGCCGTCGCCGCAAGGTTGGCGATGGCCGTGCCGACATGGACGTCGAGCTCACCGTACGAGCGCCGCTGCCGCGAGTAGAAGACCAGGGTCCCCTGCCGCACGCCGTGGATCGACAAGGGAAAGACGACCATCGAGGCGATGCCCTCACGACGGTGCGCCTCGCGCACGTCGGCCAGCATGGGCACCTGCTCGATGTCCTCGCATGTGACCGCCTCGTCGAACGGGACGACGCGCGGCACGGGCCGCCCCTGGTGCGGCGTGATGGTCCGCTCCTCGAACTCCTTCGACAGGCCGTACGACCGCGCGATGCGCCAGGCACCGTCGTCGGCAACCCGCCAGAGCGCGTACCCGTCGGCGTCGAACACGTCGCGCGCGACCTCGATGGTCGTGGTCAGCACCGCGTCGACGGTCGTCGCCCCCACGATGGACGCGGCGGCGCCGGCCAGGCCCAGCAGCCGCTGGTTGGCGGCGTGCAGGTCGCGCTCCATCCGCCGGCGATCCGAGATGTCGCGCGCGATCTTCGACGCGCCGACGATGCGTCCCGAGGCATCCTTGATGGGCGAGACGGCGATCGAGATGTCGATCAGGCCCCCGTCCTTGCGTCGACGGACCGTGTCGAAGTGCTCGACGCGGTCGCCACGGCGGATCCGCGTCAGCACCATCGTCTCTTCGTCGAGGCGCTCCTCCGGGATCAGCAGCGTGATCGACCGGCCGACGATCTCGTCGGCCGCATACCCGAACACGCGTTCGGCCGCGCCATTCCACGAGGTGACGATGCCGTCGAGATCCTTGGAGACGATGGCGTCCTCGGATGACTCGACGAGAGCGGCCAGGTGAAGTGCGGCGTCGGGAGCGGGGCTGGACATGGCCGTCTCATCGCATTGTACGCGCCTCGGTCGAGCGCGATCGGCCGCCAGCCAGACGCTTTACATGCGTGTGAAGCCCGGGGTACACAATCGGGCCCATGGTCGAGATGCCTGTACGTTTCGCGCGTGGCCTGACGTCACGCGCCCGCCGCACGTTCCTCGTCGCGAGCCTGCTGAGCTTGCTTGCCATCGCCGGTGGATACGGATGGGATGGCCTGGCGCTGCATGCGCAGACGCCGCGCACGCGTCACGTGGTGCTCATCTCGATCGACGGCCTGAAACCGTCCACCTACACGAAGCCGGGCCCGCTGAAGATCCCGACGCTGCGCCGGCTCGCCCGCGAGGGTGCCTGGGCCGACGGCGTCATCGGCGTGATGCCCACCGTGACGTACCCGTCCCACACCACGATGATCACGGGCGTGCCGCCTGCCGTGCATGGCATCCCGAACAACCTGATCCTCGACCCCGAAGGCGCGGCCAACGGCGAGTGGTACCGCTTCGCTGCCGACATCAGGGTGCCGACGCTGCCCGGCGTCGTGAAGGCCGCGGGCCTCACGACGGCGGCCGTCTCGTGGCCCGTGAGCGCAGGGATGGACGTCGACTTCCTGCTGCCGGAGTTCGGCTACTACAGGCACCCGAAGATGCTCGCCCTCATGCGCCTCATCAGCGAGCCGCGGCACCTCATCGACGCCTACGAGCACGCGACGGGCTCGCCGCTCCCGTGGCCGATGACCGACGACGACCGCACCGGCCTGGCCGCGTGGATCCTGCGGACGTACAGGCCGCACCTGTTGCTGCTCCACATCTTCGGCACCGACGACGCGCAGCACTCCCACGGTCCCGACAGCCCGGAGGCGCATGCGGCGATCGAGCGGGCCGACGGCCATGTCGCGCAGGTCCTCGACGCGGTGCGCGCCGCCGGACTCGCCGACAGGACCGACATCGTCATCGTCTCGGACCACGGCTTCCTGCGTTATGACCGCGTCCTCAAGCCCAACGCGCTTTTCAGGCAGGAGGGGCTGATCCGCGTCAACGACGCGGGCCGCGTCACCAGCTGGGACGCGTGGTACGACACGGCGGGTGGCTCGGGCTTCGTCGTGCTGAAGGACGGCGCCGACGATGCCTTGCGCAGCCGTGTCGGCGCCCTGCTCAGGACGCTGGCCGCCGATCCGGCCAACGGCGTCGACACCGTGCTCGATCGGGCCGCGCTCGACGCGCGGGGCGCCCACCCGCGCGCCGCGTTCGCCCTCACGATGCGGGAAGGATTCTCGAGCAGCGGCGGCCACGACGTGCTGCTCGACAGGACGCCGACCCGCGGGACGCACGGCTTCGACCCGGAGCATCCGGAGCTGCACGCCTCGCTCATCATGCACGGCCCCGACGTGGCGGCGAGGGGATCGCTCGGCATCGTGCGCATGACGCAGATCGCCCCGACCATCGCGCGATGGTTCAGCGTGTCGCTCTCGCCGGACGCCGACGGGCCGATCGGCACGAAACGTCGCTGACGGAACGCCTGGCCCTAGAGCAGGCGGGTGAGCCCGCCTGCTGCCCGCTCGAGCAGCCGCTGGATCCACGAGCGCCGGCCGAACGTGTCGGCCGTGATCTCGTGGGCGTGCCGGAGGTCGTCGAGGAAGACCCGGTCCATCACGGCGCCCACGGCCGGGTCGAGCACCATCAGCGTCGCCTCGTCGTTGAGCGCGAGCGACCGGTTGTCGAAGTTCATCGACCCGATCGTCGCCCACTGGCCGTCCACGACGAACGTCTTGGCGTGGAGCGTCGTGGGCTGCCACTCGTAGATGCGGACGCCTGCGGCGAGGAGCGTGTCGTACGACGCGCGCCCCGCGAACCTGACGATGTTGATGTCAGTCCGCGGACCGGCCGTCAGGATGCGGACGTCCACGCCGCGGCGCGCAGCCGCCGACAGGAGCTCGACGAAATGCGCGTCCGGCGCGAAGTACGCGCTCGTGATGTAGAGCGTCCGCCGGGCCGCGGCGATCGAGACGGCCAGGAAGCGCTCGGCCGCGGTGCTGCCCGGCGTCGGCGTCGTGTAGAGCAGGCCCGCTGTCGCGGTGCCGTCCTCGAGGGGCTCGAGCGTCGGGCGGCCGGCAAGGAGCGTGCCGGTGGCCTCGACCCACGCGGCGCCGAAGGCCGCCTGCAACTGGCGCACCGCCGGCCCTTCGAACCGCACGTTCGTCTCGCGCCACGAGCCGTTCGTCCGGCCGTCGCCGAACCACTTGTCGTCGATGCCGAACCCGCCCGTCCAGCCGATGCGGCCGTCGATCACGATGCCGCGCACGTGCGAGCGGTTCTGCGCGAGGTGGAGCGCGGTGAGCCTCAGGGGGCGGAAGGGCTGCACGTCCACACCCGCCTCGCGCAGCGACGCGATCTGCGCGCGGGGCATGCCGCTCGTGCCGAACGCGTCGTACAGGAGCCGCACCTGTACGCCGGCCGCTGCCCGGTCGCGCAGGATCTCGCCCAGTGTGCGCGCCATGCGGCCAGGCCTTCCGTAGTACAGCTGGAGCGTGATGGTGCGCTGCGCCGACCGCAGGTCGTCCCACAGCCGCTCGTACGTGCCGTCGCCGTCCAGCATCACGTCGACGCGATGCCCCGGCATGAGCCATGCGCCGGTCAGCATGGTGACGGCGAGCGGGAACTCCGGCTCGCCGACGGCGACGGGACTGCTGTCGGGCACGACGCCCGTGACGTGCTGCACGGCCGTCCCGCGCGTCAGGTTGAGCAGGCCGACCCAGGCCAGCAGCAGGACGAGCACGCCGAGCGTCCAGCGCATCGCGCGCCCTGCCAGGGGTGCCGCACGCACGCCGTGCCTCAGTCCGCGTGCGCGGCCGGCCGCTCGAGCGCCTGACGATCCCAGCCGGCCAGCGTCGCTGCCCTGTCGTACGTGCTCGTGACGAACGCCGCGAGCGCGGCGTCGGGCGACGGTGAGGTCCTCATCGCCTCGTAGGGCAGGATGAACTCGCGCAGCTCCGGGTGGTAGTACGCGCCGTCGGGCTCGATCCTCGCGTCGCGCAGGCCCTCCGGCTCGGGCACGGCGTAGGCATAGAACGCCGGCTCGGGCAGCGGGCCGCCGCCCGGCCAGAAACCGTGGCTGATCACCTCGTGCGAGTAGGCCTCGCGCTCGAACGCGGGGCCTTCGCGCGGCGGGGCCGGCCGCCCCGAGAACCTCGTCACTGCGAGGTCGAACGCGCCCCAGAAGAAGTGCACGGGGCTGCACTTGCCGACGAAGTCGGCGCGGCACGCGTCGAGCACGCGCTGTGCCTGCACCATGATGGTCCACCAGCGCTCGACGGCATCCGCGTCGTAGCTGCGATGGATCGTGTCGTCCTCGAACCTGACCGGGTCGGCGACCTCGACGGGCATCGTCCACATGCGCACCGGCAGGTCCATGCCCTCGAGCGTGGTCACGAGCTCGCGATGGAACTCGGCCACCGTCCGCGGCACGAGCGCCATGGTGTAGCGCACGCCGTCGGAGGTCTCGATCACGAGCTCGTGCGCGACGAAGTCGAAGGCGATGGTGAACGTGCGGGCGCCGTGCGCGAGCATCCGCGTGTGCAGGCCGCGCGGGCCGAACAGCAGCGCAATGCCCCAGGAGTGGTTCAGCGGCGTCGCATGCGCCAGCGCGATCTTCCCGACAACCTGCGACCACATGTGCAGCGTGGCGTAGGTGTCCTTCCACGCCTCGTACGGCAACGGCGGCCACTCGCCATGCACGAGGTCAGTACTCGGCATAGGCGTCATCGACATAGCAGTAGAGCCACCGCTCGCCCTCCTCGGCCGACGCGATCACCGGGTGGCCACTGTTCCTGGCGTGCCGGCTCGCATGACGGTTCGGCGACGCGTCGCAGCATCTCGTCACGCCGCACGTCTGGCACGTCCGCAGGTGCACCCACGTCGACCCCGACTGCACACACTCGTCACAGACGCGCGCCTCCGGCTGCCTGACCGTCGTCACGTCCTCGATGTGGCTGCACGCTGATCCGTCACCGCCCATGCTTCCCCGCGTCGACGCCCCGGCCCGCGCCGGCGCGACCTGGCATCGGTCGAACGCAGCTCTACGGGAATCCACGTGGGCGACAGGCCTCGATACTGCGGTACGCTCGTCGGCACGTCAAGCATCTCCTCCCGCATCCAGGCACGCCTATGCCTCACCCAGCGAAGGGCACCGGCCATCGCGCCCACGGGCACGGCGACGGGCACGCCCGTCGGCGCCACGACGACGGCCCCCCGGACCACGCAGGACACGGCGCGCCTGCAAAGCACGAAGCCCATGCGGAAGACGTGGCACATGCGGAACACGCCGCGCATGCCGGACACGACGCCCACGCCGGCCACGGCGTGGCGATGTTCCGCGACAGGTTCTGGATCTCGCTGCTGCTGACCGTCCCCACGCTGGTCTGGAACGAGATGCTCCAGGAGTGGTTCGGGTTCACGGCGCCGTCGTTCCCTGGCGCGTCGCACATCCCTGCCGTCTTCGGGACCGCCGTGTTCCTCTACGGCGGCCGGGTGTTCATCCAGGGCGGCCTCGACGAGCTGCGAGGGCGCCGCCCCGGGATGATGACGCTGATCTCGCTGGCCATCGGGGTCGCGTTCGCCTTCAGCGTCGCCGTGACCGCCGGGTATCCCGGCGAGGCCCTCTGGTGGGAGCTGGCCACGCTGGTGACGGTGATGCTGC